>NZ_JBSFHA010000054.1:0-79776 GCF_053596855.1 Streptomyces sp. NPDC001617 | reverse complement strand
TTCTGCGTCTGCACCTGGGTGAGCCCTGGCCGGATGTCTCCGACGACGCGCTCCACGCGCGACCGTACGCGCCCGACGATTCGGGTGCTGTCATCTTCGGCCGCGTGGTGGGTTCGCTGGTCGAGGGGGCGCCGGTCGACCCACGCCGATGCCGGGAGGCGCGTGTCACTCGCCGACGCCGATACCAGGAAGCGCATGTCACTCGCCGACGCCGATACCAGGAAGCGCATGTCACTCGCCGACGCCGATACCAGGAAGCGCATGTCACTCGCCGATGCCGGCCGGGTACCGCCCTCATTGGGTCGGGAGCCGCTCCAGCGGCACGGCTGCCCGCAGCTACGCAGGTTGGACGGTGTGTCCGCGAGGTCGGCAGCGCCGCTGCGGCAGGTCTGCCCGCAGATGCGAGCGCCCAACTCCCCCGAGCCGCCCGCCTCTGCCAGATCTCTGCCGCGCGCGCCCAGCGCCTCGCAGCTATGCGATTCCGAGCTCCCGCACCCCCGCGCGCCCGCTCCCCGTCGGCCCCCGGCGACCGCCGCTCCCCGTGCCCCCGTCTCCCGCCCCATGGTCGTCTCCCCCTCCAGTCCGCCCGGCCATCGGGCTTGTCTGGTGGGGAAGTTACGGAGACGGGCTTGTCGTCCGCGTCATGCCGAGGAGCTCACCTGCGCCGTAGCTCTCAGGTACTACGGGTATGAGAGGGACCGCACGACCGGGCGGGAAAGGCCTGCTCAGAGCGTGTCACCACGCCAACTGTGCGATCTCCTCCGCGACCACCGCGCACGCGTCCGCCGCCGGGTCGATCAGGGGGAAGTGGCCGACGTCCTCCAGCAATGTGAGGCCCACCATCTCGCCCGCCTTAGCGGCCGCGTCCGCGTAGGCCTCCGCGACCGCCTGGGGGACGTCGACGTCCGAGCGGCCCTGGACCAGTGTGGTCGCGATGCCGGTGGGAAGCAGGAGTGCCGGGTCGGCGTACGGGCGGCGCTCCGCGAACCTCTCACCGGCGCCCAGGAGTTGCCGTACCGCACCCCCGCACACGTCCAGCTTGTCGGCCACCTCGAAGTCCGCGATCGGCGCGAGGGCGACAACCCCGCGCAGCAGCGCGGGACGTTCCGTGCGCCAGGGCGCGTCCGCCGGAAGGACATGGCGTGCGGCGGCCCACAACGCCAGATGGCCGCCCGCCGAGTGCCCGGTGATCACCATGCGACGCGGGTCGGCCTGCGGGAGCGTCTCGCGCACCAGCGCCGGCAGCGCGTCCAGCGCGGCGGCCACATCGTCGAAGGTGTCCGGCCAACGGCCCGCGATCGCGCCACCGCCGCCGTCACCACTGCCGTTCCCGCCGCTGTCGCCACCGTGCCCGCCGGTTCCGCCGTCCGCACCCCCCTGCGCCGGAATCAGCCGCCCCCGTCGGTACTCCACGCTCGCCACCGCGAACCCCCGCCTGGCCAGGAAGTCCGCGAACGGTGAGATGTGGCGTCGGTCGTAGGGTGCCCGCCACGCGCCGCCGTGCAGGACGACGACCAGGGGCGCGAGCGGGCCCGTGGGCTCCAGATCGCGCGGGGCATAGAAGTCGATCAGCTGGTCCGGGTCGTCGCCGTACGCGGCGGTGGAGTCGGGGTCGACCGCCGGGTGCGAGAAGGCCGACTCCTCCTCGGCGGCGGCCCGGGCTGCTGCGGCGTCGTCCGGCATGCTCCAACCTCTCAGCGACGTAATTGGTTTGGGGATTTCGGCGGACCAGGTGGTGTTCGGCCGTTGGCGGGGACGGTACCAGGCCGGTGACGTGCGCCGACACGGGGATGTCACGCTCGGTGAGGGTCAAACGGTTCTGCACTTCAGTGGCACCCACCAGGAAGGGCGCCGGATCGCCGGACGGGGGATACGGGGGAACATCAGCGGCAGCGCGTTCGGCCAGGGCGGCAGCGCACGGGTCAACTACCAGGTGGGCGTGGGCGCCTCCGGCGACGCCCAGGAACTCCAACGCCGTCTGGGCGAGTTGGACGACCTCCTGACCCGGTACGCCGCCGTCAACGGGATCGGTCAGCTCGTCAGCCGTCTGCCGACCTGACCCCCAGCGTCTCCGCCAGCACCCGAGCCGCCCGCTCCACGTCCGCGAACCCGACGTACAACGGCGTGAATCCGAAGCGGAGGACGTCCGGCCACCGGAAGTCCCCCACCACACCCCGCTCGACGAGCCGCTTCATCACATCGCCGGCGTCCCCGCACCGCAGCGCGACCTGGCTGCCACGCTCGCCGTGCGCCACGGGCGTCACACACTCGACGCGGCCCTCGTCGACGTACCCGGAGACGCACTCCAGGAAGAAGTCCGTCAGCGCCAGGGACTTGGCGCGCACCGCCTCGATCGACACCCCGTCCCAGACCTCCAGCGCCGCCTCCAGGGCGAGCATGGAGAGGATGTCCGGTGTGCCGACGCGGCCGCGCAGGGCGCCGGACGCCGGCTCGTAGCCCGGCCGCATGCCGAAGGGCTCGGCGTGCGAGTTCCAGCCGGGCAGCGGGGAGTCGAAGCGGTCCTGCAGGTCGCGGCGGACATAGAGGTACGCCGGTGAACCGGGGCCGCCGTTCAGGTACTTGTAGGTGCAGCCGACCGCCAGGTCGACCCCGTGCTCGTCGAGCCCGACCGGCAGCGCGCCCGCGCTGTGGCACAGGTCCCAGACCGCGATCGCGCCCGCCGCGTGCACGGCGGCCGTGAGCGACGGCAGGTCGTGCAGCCGTCCGGTGCGGTAGTCGACGTGGTTCAGCAGCACGGCGGCGGTACGGTCGCTCAGCGCCGCCGGCACCTCCGCCGGCGTCACCGGACGCAGCGTGCGACCCGTCATCCGGGCCGCCGACTCGGCGATGTAGCCGTCGGTGGGGAAGGTGGTGGCGTCGACGAGGATCTCGTCCCGGCCCTCCCCCGCCATCCGCACCGCGGCCACAAGTGCCTTGAAGACATTGACACTTGTGGAGTCCCCGACCACGATCTGCCCGGACGCCGCCCCCACCAGCGGGGCGATCCGGTCGCCGATCCGCTCGGGCGCCGTCCACCAGCCGCTCTCGTCCCAGGACCGGATACGGAGGGAGCCCCACTGGCGTCGTACGACGTCCTCGACCCGGCCGGGGACACCCGCCGGCAGCGCGCCGAGCGAGTTCCCGTCCAGGTACACCACCTCGTCGAGCACGAACTGCTTGCGCAGTCCGGCGAGTTCGTCGGCGGCGTCCAACTCCTCTGCCCTTGCGGCAAGTTCAGACATGAGACCTCGCCGTCCACAGCTCGGGGAACACGTTCTTCTGCGCGCGCTTCTCCAGCCAGGCGACCCCGGCGGAGCCGCCCGTGCCCGGCTTGGCGCCCATGGCTCGGCGCGTGGCGACCAGATGGTCGTTGCGCCATCGCCACACCAGCTCGGCGACGTCGGTCAGCGCCTCGCCGAGGCGGGCGAGTTCGGTGCTCTCGTCGCCGGCGTAGACCGCGGTCCAGGCGGCCTCGACGGCGTCGTCGGGCTCGTAGCGCCGCGAGACGTCACGGCGCAGGACGGACGCCGGGACGGCGCAGCCGCGCCGGGCCATCAGCCGCAGTACCTCGTCGTAGAGGCTCGGCTCGGCGAGCGCCTTCTCCAGCTCGGCGTGGACGCGGGGCGCGCCGCGGTGCGGGACCAGCATGGACGCGGACTTCTCGCCGAGCAGGAACTCCATCCGCCGGTACATCGCCGACTGGAACCCGGAGCCCTCGCCGAGCGCGCTGCGATACGCGTTGAACTGGGCCGGGGTGAGCTGGCCGAGCGGCCTCCAGGAGGCGTTCAGCGCCTCCAGCTCCCGTACGGAGCGCTTCAGCGCGGCGATGGCCGTCGGGATGTCGTCCTTGCGCAGGGCGTGCGCCGCCGTCTCCCACTCATGGACGATGACCGTGAACCACAGCTCCATCACCTGGGTGGTGACCAGGAAGACCATCTCTCCGGGATCGTCGGAGAGGGTGTGCTGGAGGTGGGTGAGCACGTCCGCCTTGACGTAGTCCTCGTACGGCGTCGTGCCTGCGAAGTCGAGATGCGGGGTCTCGGGCTCCTGGGATTCGTGAGCCTCGTGGGACATCGCTGTCTCCTGTTGTGTACTCCGGGTAGCGGTCCGCCCCTGCCGTTACCGACACGGGGGCCCCGGTCCCCGCCGCAAATCCTCTTCGATGGTCCCGCGAAAAGGCAAGGTCCGCCTGATCACACCAGGCGGACCTCGGATCGGCGGTCACTCAGCCCAGGGTCTGGGCCGCCGTCGGGGAGGAGTCCTTCAGGAACTGGGTGCAGCGCTCGTACTCCTCCTGCTCGCCGATGGATCCGGCGGCGCGGGCGAGGGCATGCAGGGCGCGCAGGAAGCCGCGGTTCTGCTCGTGCTCCCACGGAACCGGTCCGTGGCCCTTCCAGCCGCTGCGGCGCAGGGCGTCCAGGCCCCGGTGGTAACCCGTACGGGCATAGGCGTACGACTCCACGACGCTGCCCCGCTCGAACGCGTCGTCGGCCAGCTGGGCCCAGGCCAGCGAGGAGGTCGGGTACTTCGCGGCGACGTCCGCGGGCGCGGTGCCGTTCGCCAGCAGCTCACGGGGCGCGGGGTCGTCGGGGAGGTGGGTCGGGGGCGGGCCCCCGAGGAGGTTCTCGTGAATCGACATGGGTCCAGTCTGCGACATCCGTCCGGGGGTGCCATCACTTCCACCCGTCGAGAAGGAGATGGACTCCTGAATGACCGGCATGACAGGAATGATCACCATGAGTGACGATGACGAGAGATCCGGTGCCAATGCCGCCTCTGAGAGACGGTGCGCTTCCGAACCCTGCCGTACGGCCCTCACCCCTCGGGCACGGAGCTTGCCTCAGCCCCACCCTGGTTCAGCAGGCACCCGGCACCGCACCTGCTTCCCGATCGCCGACCTCCGCACATGCCACCCCGGTGCCAGCAGCTCGACCAGTCCGCGTCCGCTCTCCGCCTCGGCGCTGTCGAGGGCGGTCACCCGGCGCCTCGGCAAGGCGCCGGGGTCCGGATCGTGCACGTTCACCGCGATCCCGTACGACGTCACGTACACCTCCACCACGAGCGGCACGTGCTCACCGCAGGCCCGCACAGAGTTGCCGACGAGTACGGACAGGACGAGCTGCACCGAGTCGACGGCGTCGGGTGCGATGCCGTGCCCGAGGAGTTCGGTGCGGGTCAACGTCCGTACGGCGCCCAGGTTCTGCGGTGAAGCACAGATGTGGGCGGCGAAGCCCTGGGGGCGAGGGCGGAGGTAGGAGCCGGGGCTGAGCCGAGTGATGGACGTAGCGGCTGATGCGACGTGCATGGCAGTGCCTCCCTGCGGTCGAGGAGAACTGCCCACAGCTTGCACCGATCGGAAATATTTCTCTCCTAGATGGAGGATTTCCCACCTTTGGTGGTGAAATTCTCGCGAAATTGTGCGATACGGACAGCCGGCTTGCCACACTCCGCGCATGCCGAATTCGCCACTGGTACCGACTGTCCGACGCCGCCGTCTGGGCGCGAGCCTGCGCCGCCTTCGCAATGAAGCCGGCATGACGCTCGACCACGCAGCCACCGCCATGGGCTGGAGGGGACCGAAACTCTCGAAGATCGAAAGCGCCACTCAAGCCATCCGGCCGACCGACGTGGGGGCGCTGCTGCGTGTCTACGGGGTAGAAGACTCCGCACTGGAGGACTTGGCGCGGGACGGAGGCAAGAAAGGCTGGTGGCAGACGTACAGCGCAGTCGTTTCACCCACCTACGCCGACTACATCTCCCTTGAGAGCGACGCCGACACCATCTACCCCTGGTCACCACTCGTCATCCCTGGCCTGTTGCAGACAGCCGCCTACGCCCGGGAAACGATCGCAGGGGTGACAACATCACGTACCCCGGACGAGGTGGCTGCCCTCGCCGAGGTGAGGATGGCCAGGCAGGCGGTTCTCTCCCGCCCGGGCAGAGCCACGGAGTTGTGGGCCATCATCCACGAGGCAGGGTTGCACCAGCGCTTCGCAGTACGGCCCGCAACGATGCGCGAGCAACTCCGCCGTCTGCTCGACGCCTCGGACATGCCCAACGTCACCGTGCAGTTGATGCCCTTGGCCTCCACTGCACACCCGGGGGTGATCGGTGGCTTCACCCTCACCGGGTTCCCTCCACCCATGCCTTCCGTCGTGCTCTTGGAGTACCTCAGCGGCGCGACGTACGTTGAGGGCGACGACGCGACGCCCTTCGCCAGTACCTTCGAGCGCATCCGCTCAACTGCCCTCCCGGTGGAGGACTCGCTTGCGAGAATCGCCGAGTTGGAAGAGAGTCACCGGAAGCGAATCACCCCAAGGCAGACCTGTACGCGTACGACCTCACCGAGGCGATGTGGCGGAAGGCGTCCGCCAGTGGCGCAGAGCACGACTGCGTCGAAGTCGCCGAACTCCCCGGCGGCGCCAGGGCAGTCCGGGACTCCAAGAACCCTGACCGGGCTCCCCTACGCTTCACGGCGTCCGAGTGGATCTCCTTCCGGATGGGCGTCATCGCTGGCGAGCTGTGACAGGCAGCTCTCTCCTCCAGATGCCGGACGTGCCTCCCGGTGTGCACTCTTTACTCAGCACACCCCTCATGGCCGACGAGTTCGACGACTGGCCCGAACAACGCTCCGAGGAACCAGGTCACCGCCGCTGCTCCCCGCTCGGCGGAGTCCAGTGGGCACAGATCGGAGCGACCAATCACAAACCTCAGCGCCCGACCCAATCCATCTTGAAGGAAGTTCGCCAGCGAGTCATCGCCGACAAGCGTCCACGGAATTCCATTAGTTGAAGCACGAATAATTGCAGAAAGACCATCGCACTCAGGCATAAACGTGCCGAACTTCGCGTCACTGACGTGAAGTTCCCACGTCAGCGCTCCCGCGACACCCTTCCAAACCCACGCTCGACAGTCGAGATGCCAGCCTCCCAGCGAGCTTCGCCCGTGCGTGACACCGATGCCGCGACGGGCACAGCCCCCATCGCGACCGCCTCACGAAGTACACCGGGAGCGATCATGTTCTGCGACATCCTGGCGCCCCACTCTCGAGCCAGAATTACCTTTCCTCTCGCCAACGCGTCACGGCCCGCTGACAGAGCTCAAGAGCAAAGGAGCCGAAACTATCCCCAAGTTTCTCTAGGCTCGCGCGATCTATTGATCCGGGATTCCAAACGAGGACCGGATACTCTCCTTCCTTATCCGGTCGAGACGCCTCCAGCACAACAAGACCACCCATTCCGTCGAACATAACCACAATCAAGTCTGATGGCATTCCATACCGACTACGGGCGTCCAGAGTTTCCGTGACAGATCCCAGCAGTTGCTGCCCCATGGCAGGCGCCCGATATACGCCAAGGAATTCTTCACCGGCAATGTCCCAGGTCCCGAACTCCTCGACGAGGCGCCGGTACGATGACGGAAAAGTGGCACCTAGATCACGCTCAGCCCCGGTAATGGTCTCTGCTGTGCAACCGTCACCGTGGTTCGCAATGTCATCGTTACTGCGGACCAACTCAATTAGCCGCTCACTCGCCTCTACAGCGTTCATCATTCATCAAATCCTGCCGCTCTATCTTTCCAGTACTGAGTTTTCCAGGCATTGAAGGACGGGCGGTCGATCCCGCTCGGAATGTTGGTACCCGCCTTCCAATGCAACTGATTATAGTTCCCGAAGTGCAAGGAAGACGTCACTTCGGCAATGGGCCCGTCTTGTGTCTGAAGCAAGTGGTGGAGATTCAGAGGCTTGTCGTCCGGCCCCATGGGAGCCAAGCCCTGCCTCATCCTCTTGAGATTACTTCGACCATATTTGTCCACAGGAGACACGTAGCCAGGATTGACCAGATCATCCCTCTGATAAATTCGCTGACCGTTGTAGGTGGTCTGCGACCAGTACTTACAGTTCGGGCACCCGCCAAGCGCCTTCGTGGCTCGGGCTTCGGATAGCCCTTCCAAACCTCCCCGGCCATTCCAGCCGAGTGCAAAGATGCCGCCCGCGACAACCTGCATGAAGCTCGACGTAGTGCCCTTCGGGCAGGCCTTTCCGCCCCTGCAGGCGTTCCACAGCCACTGTTCTACCTGCGCCTGCTGGTCCGGGTTGGACGGATCGGCGAGGTACTGGGGCGTCGCCCCGTTCGTGCTCATGGTGGTCATCCAGAGCTGGTAGAAGCGGTCTCTGACCTGCTTCCAGCCCGGGAAATGGGAGGGTATGTAAACGCCGGGGAAGATCTGGCGCTTTGCAGTGCCGGGCACGACGTGGTCGTAGGGAAGCTGCTGGTAGACCGGGCTCGACTTGGCCGTCTTCGTCACTTCGCCCGTGGTCGAGCCGCCCTTGCCCTCGCCACCTCCGCACAGGTCGACCGGGCACATGCCCGTGGGGTCGCTCCTCGTGACGGGGTTGTTGTTCGCGTAGGCGTACCCGTTCATCTGGAGCGGGTCCGTGATGTCGATGACTGGGTCCGCCGAGATGAAGCGTCCCGTGTTCTGGTCGTATTCGCGGGCGCCGAGGTGGGTGAGGCCGGTGTTGGCGTCGTCGATGCCGACACCGACGTAGGTGTGCTGGTTTGGCCAGGTGGTCGGCTTGGTTCCGCGGGTCTCGCCGTAGGGCTTGAAGGCGCGGCGGGTGACGGTCTGGTCCTTGCCGAGGTCGACGGCGACGGTGGCGGTGCCGAGTTGGTCGGAAATCAGGCAGCTGAGTTGGTGGCCGGTGGCCGAGCCGTTGGTGGTGCGGACGACGGTCGGGGCGCCTGCCTGGCCGTAGGTGCGGACGGCGTTGACCGGGGTTCCGGAGCCGTCGGTCGTGATCTCGGACTCGCCGAGGTAGAGCGTGGTGCCGGCGGAGGAGTGCTGGAGGATGCGGTTGCCGTCGGCGTCGTAGATGTACTGGGTGGTGGTGCCTTCTGCGGTAGCCGTGGCCGGCCTCTCCTCGGCAGTCCAGGTCAGGGACTGGTCCTTGGTGGTGCCCGGGCGGGTGAGGGTGTTGCCGGCCAGGTCGTAGGAGTAGGACTGACTGCTGCTGGTTGCGTCCTTCGTGCTGGTGACGCTGGTGAGGGTGTGAGGCTGGGTCAGGGTCGACTGGGCGGTGTCGTTGCCGGTGACGACCTTGCCGTAGCCGTAGGTGCGGTTGACGTCCTGCGCGGTGTTCAGGCCGCTTGCCGTGGCGTGTTGGGTCTGGGTGACCCGGCTGCCGAGCGCATCGAAGGTGTACGAGTCCCAGTAGGTGGTGCTCGTGCCGGTCGCGATGGTGGTGGTGTCCGGGGCAGCGCCGGCGAGCGAGGTCTTCAGGGCGTCGTCGGGTGCCGTAGCGTCGGTCTGGCTGTCCGGAGCGTTGGCGATGGGTCCGCCGGAGCGCTGGCCGTCGGTGCGGTAGCCCCAGGCGCTTCCGCTTGCCGACTTGCAGCCGGTGCCGCTGTTGTTCGGGGTGATGTTCGACGTCCAGGCGTGAACCAACTCGCCCATCGCGTCGTAGGTGAAGCACTGGGTGTCCCAGGCTGTGGAACTCGCGGACGTGGCGTTCTGTGACGCTTCAGAAGTGAGATTGCCGGCCGTGTCGTACGAGTAGCGGGTGTCCGCCAGACGGTGTGGGCCCGCGGTCTCGCGGTCGGTCACCGTGCGCTGGAGGCGACCGGTGTGGTCGTCGATGAAGTTGGTGGTCCAGACCCGGTAGGGCTGCGGGCCAGTGACGGTGCGCACCGGCTCGCCGTAGGAGGAGTAGCTGACATCCGCCGTGTACCAGGCGAGGCCGGAGGTGGATTCGGCCATACCGTCGCTGTCGTACCGAGTGATCACCTCCTCCTGGGCCAGGCCACCGGGCGTGGCGGGCAGGGTCGTGCTGCGCGGCTTGCCCGTGGGTGTGTAGGTGTAGCCGTACTGGTATGTACCGGCGACGCCGTTGGTGATGGCCGAGGTGTTGGGGATGACGACCTCGCGGCCGGTGACCCGGTAGTCGGAGTCGTAGCCGGTGACACGGGTGATGTAGTCACCGCTGGCGTCGTGGCGGATGGTGGCGTCGAGCATGCCGTCGGCGCCGGCCAGCTTGTCGTACTCCCATTCGCGGGTCGGGGCGGCCGATGTGCTGCCCTCACGGGTGGCCTTGATCCGACCGATCTCGTCGTATTCGGTGTAGAGAGCCTTTTGGTTGGCGTCAACGGCTTTCGTCCTGCGGTCGAGGTCGTCGTAGCCGAAGGACGAGTGGCCGGTGTCCGGGTCGTAGGAGTCGGTGAGGCGACCACGGGCGTCGTACCCGTAGCTCCAGGTGTCGCCCGCTTCGTCGGTGACCTGCTTCCGGTTGCCGCGGACGTCGTACTCGTAGACGGTGTCCCGCCACTGGCTCAGGTCGGACTTGGTGTAGTGCTGGATGCGGATGACCCGGCCGAGGGCGTCCATCCATGTCTTGGTCGCGGGTGTGGCGCCGCCGGCGGGCTTGGCGATGGTGTAGTCGTCGCCGTAGGTGGTGCTGCTGGAGTAGACGGCAGTGCCGGACTGGATGGTGGTGACCTTGACGGAGCGTTCCAGGCCGTCGTAGGTCGTGGCGCTCCCGCTCGGGACGAGTGTGTCGCTCTTCGGCTTGAACTGTTCTGCCTGCGGTTCGCCCTGGGCGAGGTAGGGGTTGTTGGTCTGGGAGGTCAGGCCATGGTCGTTGTACTTGGTGTCGGCGATGATCCGGCCGGGTCCGTGAGCGGGGCTCTGGGTCTGGATGGGCCGCAGCATGCCGTCGTACAGGGTGACCTGCTTGTCGTAGCCGCCGTCGTCGCGTAGGGACTGGACGGTCACTGCGGTGGGCTTGCTGCCCGAGGTGATCTGGTAGGAGATCTGGATGTCCGGGTTCTGGGTGCCGGAGGAGTGGGACGGCGTCCAGCCCTTGATCAGGCGGCCGAAGGCGTCGAACTGGCTTCGAGTGACGTGGCCGTTGGTGTCGGTGCGGGTCAGGACCAGGCCCCGGCCGGGGTCGAGCGTGGTGGTCACCGTGTGGCCGAGGTCGTCTATCACCTTCATCGACGTGACCGGGCCTCCCTCGTCGCCGGGCGTGTATTCGGTCCGGGAGACGAGATCGTCCTTGGCGTTGGTGATGGTGCGGATGCGGCCGAGCGGGTCGTAGGTGGTCAGGGCACTGCGGATCCAGCCGGTGCCGACGGCGTCGTTGGTCTGCTCGGTGGTGACCAGACCGGCCGTGGGGGCGTCGCCCCAGGCTTTGTTGTCGTAGGTGTCCCGCACGGCGGAGATCAGCTGCTCCTTGGTGGCGGTCGCCGCGCCGTCGCAGGAGGTGGCGGTGGTGCGGGCCTGCTTGGGCAGTCCGATGATGTTGGCGTCGTCGTTGTTCGCGTAGTCCGTCTTGGCGCAGGTGTAGTCGCTGTGTTTCTCGGCACCGCTGCTGTCGGGCTGGACGACGGAGGTCTCGACGGCGAGCGGCAGGCCGTGGTCGGTGTCCATGCTGACGGTCTCGGTGCGCACCGATCGCCAGCTGGAGCCGACGGTCTGGATCGCGTCGCTCCGACTGGTCCAGACGCGGTGGGCGAGGAGCGGGTCGAGGCCGCCGTCACGCGCGCGTGAGGCGGTCTGCTGGGAGTTCGGGAAGGTGAGCGTGCGCTTGACGAGTTCGGCACTGTCGGCGCTGCTGTCGTAGGTGAGCGTTTCGGCTGCCATACCGGCGAACTCGGGTCTGTCCTCACCGAGTTCAACAGTGCCTTTGGAGTCCTTCAGCACTCCCCCCGCGCCGCGGAAGTATCGTGTGACCGACTTGGACTGCGTCTGTGGAACGTCCGGTCCCGAGGTGGCGTCGCCCTTGAGGACGGTGACCTTCTGGTAGCCGCGCCACACGCTGTATGTACGCAGGTCCGGCTTGCTGAATTCGTCGTCGTCCTTGCCCCAGGCTGCGTTGTCGTAGCCGTAGGACGTGTTGATGTCCCTGCCATTGGAAGAAACCTTGTCGTGCTGGCGGACCGAGGAGACGACGTACTTGTTGAACCACGCGATGGCGGGCTTCTTCTCGTCGCCGTCCGGGGACCAGCGGACAGGGAAGCAGGTGCCGTGGTTGTCCTCGGGGGCGACCGACGGTTCGGTCTTGCAGCCGCCGGAGTAGGTCACCTCGATGTCCTCGCCCGCCTCGGTGGTGATCGTGCCGATGCGGGGCCGGGTGAAGCCGGGGCGCGGGTCGCCGCTGTAGCGGGGGACGAGGTTGGGCAGGTGCTTGTCGGCCAGGTAGTCACCGAGCGGATCGCCCGCGTCGACGGTGTACGCGGAGAAGGTCACCGGGGGCATCTTGGAGCCCTTGGTGTCGCCGGGGCCGTAGGCGTAGTGCGTGATGGAGTTCAGCCACAGGCTCGGGGAGGTGTTGTACCAGTCACGCGGGAACGACTGGTCCAGGTCGTACCGGTCCACGGTGGCGAGACCGCTCGCTCCGGGCCGTGCGGCCTCGGTGGTGACGGCGTCCAGGCGCATACGGGTCCAGAACGACGGGAAGGCCGGGCACATCTTCGAGTCGGACTTGCAGTTGAGGTTGCCGGGGCTGTCCCACCAGGGGCGGTAGGCGGCCGGGTCCTTGGTCTTGTCGAAGTTGGCGGGAGCGCACACGGTGTCGCTGGCCAGGCAGCGTTCCTTGGCGTCGAAGACGACCCGCGCGGCCGGGCTCGTGAGGTTGCTGGGGCGGAGGCCGTATTCGATGCTCGTGGGGTAGCCGCCGCGGACGTACTGCACCGGCTTCTTGAAGTTCTTGTCCGCCGCGTAGTAGTTGGTCTCCGGCTGCCAGTTGACGATCATCGTGTTGCCGCTGGTGTCCACGACCTTGTCCAGGCCCCACTGCCAGGCCTGTGTGCAACGCGAGTCCGCGAACACGTCCTTGTGACACGGTTCGTCGGGGTAGTTGCCGAAGACCGGCGCGGTGAAGACGGACTGGGTGTCGGCGTGCGAGCCGCCCACCTTGTTCAGACCGAAGAAGTACTTGGTGCCGTCAGGCGTGGTGACGACCCAGTACTCGTCGTTGTTGTCCGCGTTGTCGCCGTCGGTGCGCAGTTCGACCCGGGTGCCGTCGTCGGCCTGGGGGCGGTAGGTGTTGGTGG
Organism: Streptomyces sp. NPDC001617; assembly: GCF_053596855.1. Taxonomy (NCBI): domain Bacteria; kingdom Bacillati; phylum Actinomycetota; class Actinomycetes; order Kitasatosporales; family Streptomycetaceae; genus Streptomyces; species Streptomyces sp. NPDC001617. Next base: position 66,724 of record NZ_JBSFHA010000054.1, on the reverse strand, counting down.
TGCCGACTCGGACCAGTTCGGTGGACCGCCCGTTCAGGGACATCACGGCGTTGTACGACGCCCAGCACAGGTCCGACGTCTTGTCCTTCTTGGCCGTGTTGTTGGGGGTCTTGCCGTCGACGTCCTTGCGGTCGTCCTGGCAGGAGCGATAGCGGCGCTCGATATGACCGGGTTCGTAGCTCCAGCCCTCACCGACCCACGAGGCCTGCGGCGACGAGACAGCCGTCTTCCCGTCCACAGCCTGGGAGTTGTACGCGAACGAGACCTGCGGGGTCGGGCCGGCCGGAGCGGGCGGAACCTGCAACGGGTAGGAGTAGGTGAACGCTCCCGACGAGCCTCCGGCCTCCCACTTGTCCGAAGCAGCGAGCGGGGTCGCCTTGAAGGTGCCGCTCGCGCCGGCACCGGAGTCGATGGCCGCGACTACGGCCTTGTCGCCGGTGGCCGCGGCGGGCTGCACGTATGAGGCCTGGAAGACGCCGGACGACTGGCTGGTGGTTGTGCTGTTCGCCGAGGCCTGGCTCACGGTGCCGTCGGCGGCCGTGTCCACGGTTGCCGAGACGGTCTTCGCCGCCGAGTCGTTGACGGTTTCCAGTTCCTGGTACGCGTCGCATCCCTCGGTGTCAGGGGTGGTCAGGTAACACTCGGGGAACTGCACGAACTTCAGCCTCGACGCCCAGTCGGCACCGTAGAGGTTCTGGAACTGGGAGTAGTCCAGCTGTACATCGATGGGCACGGAACCGGTGGTCGGGGCGGTCACGGTCATCAGGGCACCATCGAGTCCGCCCGCCAGCGCGTCGGACCGGTCGAACAGCTTTACCTGCCAAGTCCCGGTCGGTGTCGGCGAGTCCGCGGCCTGGGCGAGCTTGATCGGCAGCGTTCCCGCCTGAGTGCCGGCGGCTGCGGACAGCGCGTGGGTCACTGACGCAGGTGCCACGGTCGTGGAGGCCGACGCGGTCAACGTCGACCGGCGCCAGGAGATCTACCTCCCGTCGAGCGCTCCCGACCCGGCCACCTACAGCCAGATACTCTCCGCCGGCGACATCACCGCCGACGGCAACCCCGACCTGTTCGCCATCACCACCGACGGCCAGCTCTGGGTGTTCTCCGGCTACGAGGGCGGTTCCTACAAGACCGCCACCAAGCTCGCCTCCTCGGCATGGTCCGACCGTGACCTTGTAAGCGTCCAGGACATCACCGGCGACAACATCGCCGACCTGCTCTACCGCACCAACGCCAGCGGCCGCCTCCTGCTGCGTACCGGCAAAGCGGCTTCGAGCGGCGGAGGCGTGGACCTGAACTCGCTCGCTTCCGCAGCGGCCTCGGCGGGGGGTGCGGACAGCGAGTACGCGGCCTCCGGCTGGTATCGCTCCGACGTACGCCTCATCCGCGGCACTCCGGACGTCAACGGGGACAAGATCCCGGACATCTGGGCACTCATGGCCGACGGCTCCGTCCGCTTCTACCCCGGCGGCCGCAGCGCGGTCGGCACGCCCACCACCGTCATCGGCTCCGGCAACTGGACGTACAAACAAGCCCTCGGCTGATCCGGCCTGTTGAGCCGGCGTCCTGCAGATCGCGTCTCGGGTGCGCTGTCACTGGCGGAGATCAGTGACGGCGCACCACAGCGTTCACCTCACGCGATCCGCCCCCGCGCCCGCTCCCCCTCCAGCGGCGGCGCCATGACCGCCCCATGGGTACGGCACTCCGGGCGGCGGCACCCCGGCGGCAGCGGGCGTACCGTCGCGAAGGCCACGGCCGCCCCCACCACCAGCACTCCGGCGCACAGCAGCATCGCCCGGTGGAAGGCGTCGTCGAAGGCGCTCGGTGAGCGATACGCCTCCGGGCCCATGCCGGCGAGCAGGGGAAGGGCGGCGACCGCGATCAGGCCGGCCACGCGGGCCGCCGCGTTGTTGATGCCGCTCGCCAGGCCCGCCCGCGCCGTGTCCACGGAGCCCAGGACGGTCGAGGTCAGCGGGGCGACCAGGGTGACCATGCCCGTGCCGAGGACCAGGAGGGCGGGCAGGAGGTCGGTGACGTACGAGGCGCCGGGGCCCACTCTCAGCATCAGCAGCATGCCCGCCGCGCACAGGAGCGGTCCGACCGTGAGCGGGATGCGGGGGCCGATGCGGTCGGCCAGGGCGCCCGAGCGGGCCGAGAAGAGCAGCATCATGGCCGTCGTGGGGAGCAGCGCCGTGCCCGCGGCCAGCGGGGACCAGCCGACGGCGACCTGGAGCTGGAGCGCGGCCAGGAAGAAGAAGCCTCCGAAGGCCGCGTAGACGCAGAGAGTGACCAGGTTGACGGCTGTGAACTGGCGGGACGCGAAGATGTCCAGTGGCATCATCGGATCCGGGCGGCGCTTCTCGACGTAGACGAAGGCCACACCGGCGCCGACGCCCGCGACCGCCGTGAGGACGACGGCGAGAGAGCCCTGGCGGGCCTCGATCAGCGCGTACGTGACGAGGGCGAGGGACAGGGCGGCCAGGACCGCACCGAGAACGTCGAACCGGCCATGGCTGCGGCTGTCCTTCGACTCGGGGACGTGCCGTACGGCGATGGGGGCGCAGAGCAGGGCCAGCGGGACGTTCAGCAGGAACACCCAGCGCCAGCCGGGGCCGTCCACCAGCCAGCCGCCCAGGAACGGGCCGACCGCCGCGCCGATCCCGCCGAAGCCGGACCAGAGGCCGACCGCCCGCCCGCGGTCGTCGGGGTGGAAGGACGCCTGGATCAGGGCCAGGGAGCCGGGGGTGAGGAGTGCGCCGCCGACGCCCTGCAGGGCGCGGGCCGCGATGAGGACGCCGATGTTCGGGGCGAAACCGCAGAGGAGGGACGCGGCCGCGAACCAGACGACGCCCACGACGAAGATCCTGCGGCGGCCGTAGCGGTCGCCCAGGGAGCCGCCGAGCAGGATCAGGCCGGCCAGCGTCAGCATGTACGCGTTGACCGTCCACTGGAGGGCGGCCAGGTCGGCGCCGAGGTCGCGGCCGATGCGCGGGAGCGCGACGTTGACGACGGTCGAGTCCAGCATGGCCATGCTGGAGCCGAGGATGGTGGTGAGCAGAATCCATTTGCCCTGGGGAGAGGCCAGCCGGACGTCGGGCATGTCCCCAGGTATACAGCGAGCCCGGCGCCGTAGACAGACGCCGGGCTCACCGAAGGGAGGCGGAGCGGGTTACTTGATCTTGTTGCCCGCCGAGCGGAGGTTCTGCGTGGCCTCGACGACGCGCGCGGCCATGCCCGCCTCGGCCAGCTTGCCCCAGGTGCGCGGGTCGTAGGTCTTCTTGGAGCCGACCTCGCCGTCGACCTTCAGGACGCCGTCGTAGTTGCGGAACATGTGGTCCGCGACCGGGCGGGTGAAGGCGTACTGGGTGTCGGTGTCGAGGTTCATCTTCACGACGCCGTTGTCCAGCGCGGTGGCGATCTCCTCGGCGGTGGAGCCGGAGCCGCCGTGGAAGACGAAGTCGAACGGGGACTGCTTGCCGTACTTGGCGGCGACGCCCTCGTTCAGCTCCTTCAGCAGCTCGGGGCGGAGCACGACGTTGCCCGGCTTGTACACACCGTGCACGTTGCCGAAGGAGGCGGCGAGCAAGTAGCGCCCCTTCTCACCGAGGCCCAGCGCCTCGGCGGTCCGAATCGCGTCCTCGACCGTCGTGTAGAGGGAGTCGTTGATCTCGTGCGAGACGCCGTCCTCCTCGCCACCGGTCGGGGTGATCTCCACCTCGAGGATGATGTTGGCGCGACGGGCCTGCTCCAGCAGCTCCTGGGCGATGGCCAGGTTGTCGGCGAGGGTCTCGGCCGAGCCGTCCCACATGTGCGACTGGAAGAGCGGGTTGCCGCCGGCCTTCACGCGCTCCTCGGAGATCGCCAGCAGCGGACGTACGTACCCGTCGAGCTTGTCCTTCGGGCAGTGGTCCGTGTGCAGCGCGACGTTGACCGGGTACTTCTCGGCGACGATGTGCGCGAACTCGGCGAGGGCGACCGAGCCGGTCACCATCTCCTTGCTGTACTGACCGCCCAGGAACTCGGCACCGCCGGTCGAGATCTGGACGATGCCGTCGCTCTCCGCCTCCGCGAAACCGCGCAGGGCCGCGTGCAGGGTCTGGGTCGAGGTCACGTTGATGGCCGGGTAGGCGAACTTGCCTGCCTTCGCCCGGTCCAGCATCTCGTTGTAGACCTCGGGAGTTGCGATGGGCATCTGTCCGCTCCTTGGTATGTGCGGGTTGGCTGGCTGCGTACTACGGCCCTGACCTAGACCTTGGGGGCTGACGTCGTCGTCGGCCCCATCTTTCCAGACGTGGCCGGATGCTTTGCCCGCACTGTCCGGCTTGTGGACAACGGGGTCAACACGCTGTGGACAACTCGGCCGGGTCGGCCGAGTCAGTCGAGGCCCAACTCGTCCTTGGAGTAGGCGAAGAGGTACGGCACCCCGGCACCCTCCTGGATCTTCTCCGCGGCCCCGGTCGCGCGATCCACGATGGTGGCCACGGCGACGACCTCCGCACCGGCCTCCCGCACCGCCTCGACGGCGGTCAGCGGAGAACCGCCGGTGGTGGAGGTGTCCTCGACGACCAGCACCCGGCGGCCGGCGATGTCCGGACCCTCCACCCGCCGCTGCAGCCCGTGCGCCTTGGCCGCCTTCCGTACGACGAAGGCGTCGACGCGCTTCCCGCGCGCGGCGGCCGCGTGCAGGATGGCACCCGCGACCGGGTCGGCGCCCATGGTGAGCCCGCCGACCGCGTCGAACTCCAGGTCGGCGGTCAGGTCGAGGAGCACCTGCCCGACCAGCGGAGCGGCCTCCCCGTCGAGGGTGATCCGGCGCAGGTCGACGTAGTAGTCCGCTTCCAGCCCCGAAGACAGGGTCACCTTGCCGTGCACCACGGCCTTGTCCTTGATCTGCTGCAGCAGCTCGCCGCGTACGTCCGTCGTCATGGCAGCCAGCTTAGAGGCGGCGCCAGGTCCAGGTGGTCGTGGCCTCCAGGGGCTCCAGGGGCGTGACCAGCCGGGGAAGGGTGTTCAGACCATTGGGCGGCCCGGTCTGCGGCTCCACGCATACGGCGGCCTCCTGCTCGTCGTAGACGACGACCCACTCCTCCCGGCTGGCGACCTTCAGCTCCAGCTGCCCGGGCCAGGTCAGGGTCACCTCGACACCGCCGGGCATACCGAAGCAGTCGTCCCAGGGACCGGGCTTCGGCTCCACCCGGTTGCCGGTCGGAAGATGATCCTCACCACGCTCCTCCTGCCACGCGGGGCTGAAGTCGACCCGCACGTCCTGTCCCTCTCCTCCCAGATTCCGGTTGAACCAGGGGTGCCAGCCGATCTGGGCGGGGAAGGAGGAGTCGTACGTCTCCACGGACATGGTCAGTGTCAGGCTGTCCTCGGTGAGGGCGCACTGCTGGGTGACACGGCCGGGGTAGGGCCAGGGGTCGACCAGGTCGTACGTGATGACGGCTTCGTCGGCCCGCACGCGTGCGGTGCGCCAGGCGCCGTCGCGGGCGGTGCCGTGGATGGCGTGCGGCGGGGAGTTGAGCGGCATCTGCTGGACCGTGGCCCCGTCCCGGAACCGCCCGTCCCTGATCCGCCCGCACCAGGGAACCATCGGAAAACACCCGAACCGCTCCCCCTGCCGCAGCAGCTCGATCCCCCCGACACGCAACCCTCCGACCCGCCCGCCGTTCCCCGGCAGCACGGTCGCCTCCGCGTCGCCCGCGGTCAGCGTGATGTCTTCGTTACTCACGGGACGACCCTACTGGGGTGATCAAGGGGGTTGTGCTCCAGCCCGTCCGAGGGTTCCTCAAGACGCCGGTCAGCTCCATTCAGCCCGTCCGGCGTTTGAGGACGAGGCCCGCAGGGCCGATCGGGGGTCTGGGGGCGGAGCCCCCAGGGCGGGGGTCGAAGGGGCGCCGGCCCCTGGAGATGGGACGGGTAGGGGCGGCGGCGGCGAGAAACGTCAGCGGCGACGACGCAGCACCCGACTGACCACGATCGCCGACGCCAGCACAACCGCCGCGGCGGGCGCGGCCCAGCGGAGCGGCGAACCCGGGGCGACCGTCTGTGGCGCGGGGACGGGGGCGTACCGCCCACGAGGCGGCGCATGGTCGACCTCCTCCGCACTGCGGCCGATCATCGTCCGCCGGGCGTGGGCGGCTTCGGCGGGAGGTTCGGAGGGGCGGGTGAAGTCGTCGGAGGCACCCGCACTCGCCTCTTCGGGTTCCCCGGCCTCCGCCTCGCCCTCGTCCTCCTCGGCCAACGGATCGAGCGACGGCGCAGGCACCTCGGCGTCGAAAACGGACCCATGCCCCGTCGCCCCGGGAGCCGCCGCGTCATCCGCATCCGGCGTCGTCTCGAAGTCGCTGGTCACCTTGGGCTCGAACTCCTGGGTGACCAGGGGCTCGGGTTCCTCAGAGGACTCCGGCGTCTCAGATGTCTCCGGCGTCTCCGGCGCCCCCGCCTCCTCCCCCGCCACCCCGGCCAGGTTCTCCCCGAAACGGTTCAGCAGGCGGGTTACGGCGGAGGCGACCGCGTCGGCGGAGAGTTCCGTGAGACGGCCGTCCGCGGAGGCCGTCCCCTCGAAGGTCAGCGTGGAGCCGCCGTCCGTCTCCGCCACGCGCAGCGAAAGCGCGAGCTTGACCGAGCCGGTGCCGCGGGTCTCGGCGGCGTCGCCCTCGGCGGCGTAGGAACCGTCCTCCTGCGGAGTGATCCGTACGGTGCCGCGATAGGTGACGGAGTGGCTGCCGACGCGCACTTTCAGCCGCCCGGAGACGGGTTCGGCGCCGGCGTCCTGCTGGAGCCCGGGGACCGCCCGGGCGACCCTCGCGGGGTCGGCCAGAGCCTCCCTCAGCCGCTGGGCCGGAACCGGAACGAACACCTCATGCTCCATGTCGGCCGAGCCTACCCAGGACGCCGGTGCCTGCACCCCCGTTGGTCGAAAGTGACCGCGCGTCGTGGTCGACGGTGCTGGGAAGCACTCGGGCTAGGGAGCGCTCCCCGGCGTGACCAGCCCCGTCTCATAGGCGACCACCACCACCTGCGCCCGGCTCGCCAGGCCCAGCTTGGTCATCGTGCGGTTGAGGTGGGTCTTGACCGTGGCCTCGCTGATGAACAGGCGATCCGCCGCCTCCGCGTTGGTCAGGCCTCGGGCCACCAGCTTGAGGACCTCGACCTCACGCGTGGTCAGGGCGTCCAGGCCCGCCGGGGGTTCGGGGGTCTGTGCCGTTCGGGTGAACGCCTCCACCAGGCGGCGGGTGACCACCGGCGCGAACAGGGCGTCGCCGCCGTGGACGGCCGTCACCGCGGCGAGGAGGCGTTCGGGGCCGGCGTCCTTGAGCAGAAACCCGGAGGCTCCCGCGCGCAGGGCGCCGTAGACGTACTCGTCGAGGTCGAAGGTGGTGAGGACGAGGATGCGCGGGGGCGGGTCGGAGGCGGCGGCGAGGATGCGCTCCGTCGCCTCGATGCCCGTCGTGCCGGGCATGCGGATGTCCATGAGGATGACGTCCGGGTGGGTCTTCGCGGCGAGGGTGATCGCTTCCGCGCCGTCCGCCGCCTCGCCGACGACCTCCATGCCGGGGGCCGCGCGCAGCAGCGCCACCAGCCCGCCGCGGACCAGGAACTGGTCGTCGACGACCAGGACCCTGATCGCCCGTTCGTCCTTGCCGGTCTCGCTCATTCCGCGACGGTGTCTCCCCGGCGTGCGGTCCGTGCGGACGTCGGCAGGGTCAGATGCACGCCGAAACCCCCCTCGCTGCGCGGGCCGACGACGATCGTCCCGCCGTAGAGCTTGGCCCTCTCCCGCATGCCGATCAAGCCATGTCCGCCGCGCTGCTGCTTTCTGGCCGGAATCACCCCCTCTCCGGTTCCGTCGTCGGTGACCGACGCCGTCATCTCGCCCGCCCGATAGGCGAGTTCGACGGTGGCACGGGACCCGGGGGCGTGCTTGAGGACGTTCGTGAGGGCCTCCTGGACGACCCGGTAGAGGCAGAGCTGGACGCCGGGGGGAAGAGGGCGTGGCTCGCCCGTCACTCGCAGGTCCACGGGGACGCCGCCCGTGCGTACCCGGTCCACCATCTCGGCGAGTTGGTCGAGGCCGGGAGCCGGGGCGCCGTCGGCCGCGCCCTGGACGCCGTCCGCACGCAACAGGCCGAGCATGCGCCGGAGTTCGGCGAGGGCCTCGCCGCTGGCGCCCTCGATGGTGTCGAGCGCGCCGCGCGCGGTGGGGGCGTCGGAGGTGAAGACGAAACGGGCCAGGCCCGCCTGGACGTTGATGACCGCCATGTGGTGGGCCACCACGTCGTGCAGTTCGCGGGCGATACGGACCCGCTCCTCGGCGACCTCCCGACGCGCCCGTTCCGCCTGCTCTGCCTTCAACTGCCGGGTCAGGTCGACCGTTCGGCGGGCGGTGTGGCCGAACCACCACAGGACCAGGGGGTAGGCGACGGACTGGGCGGCCACCGACGCCATCGCGCTGCCGTCCGTGATCAGACCGGCGTAGACCCAAACCGCGGCCATCAGGGCCGCGCAGACCGCCGTGGTGCGGGCCGGGCGCAGGGACGCCACGGTGTAGAACGCCAGCATGAGGCCGAGGGAGTTGACCACCGGCCAGCCGCCCCGGCCGACGTACACGACGCAGACCGCGAGGAGGAACGTGTAGACGGTCACGGGGGCCCGGTTGCGCAGGAACGTCGGCAGGTTGGCGAGGGCGACCAGGGTCCAGTCGAGGGTGTCGAGTGCGGGCCAGCCCTGGCGGACGGCCTCCCTGCCGAGCAGGACGGCCACGGTCGTCTGCGCCGCGGTGATCAGGCCGTCGACGACGAGTGGGTGGATCCGCATCGCCGCAGCGTAACCCCGGTGCGCGGGCGGGGGCGTCAACCTTCGGCGGTACCGCGGAAGTTGTAGGAACCACCCGCTTACCGCGCGGGTTGGGGCGCGGATCCAACCGTCGCGGGATTCGGGGAGGGGTGGGGCGGCCGTAGCTTCATGGTGCGGGCCGAAACGGGGGACCAACGGGGGAACCACGGCTCGTTCTCGGGAGGGAACAGCACATGTCACTTCGTACCAGGGCGCTCGCGCTCACCGTCGTCGCCGCCGTCGCGGGCGGAATCGCGCTCGGTGCGACGCCGGCGTCGGCGAGCATTTCGCAGGGGTTCGTCTCCGGGACGGGGGCCGTGGACAACGACTGGACCGACGAGGGCACCCTCTCCTCCTCCAGCCACGCCCACAGCAACGCGACCGCGCTGGTGCAGGAGATCCTGTGGGCCGAGGGCGTGAAGGAGAGCAACGGGACGAGCTTCGACTGGTCCGACGTGGACGGCAAGTACGGACCCAACACCACGTACGCCGTGAAGCAGTTGCAGAAGCACTACAACAGCTACCACCTCAGTAACCCGCTGGTCGTCGACGGCAAGGCGGGCCCCAAGACCCTCGGTGTCGCGGACTGGTTCCTCGTCGACAACGGCAACGGCACGGTCACGTACCTCGGTTACAAGCACGACGTGACCTTCAAGCGGACCGGCGGCAAGTACTACGTCAAGGTCAACAGCACCAAGGGCTGGAAGCTCGCCTCGTACAACACGCTGAACGTGGTCTGAGCCGGGGCGCGGGGGAGAACGGGGGAAGCGGGGGGAGTGCGGCGGTCCGTCCCGAGCGGGGGAAGGGGGGCGGGCCGCCGTCCACGCGCGCGTAGGGGACTGGGCAGCGCGGTCAGTTGGTGTACCGCGGATGCACCAGCGTCGACGGGGGCAGCCCCGGCAGCCGGGTGCGGGCCGCTGTCCGGGCGTCCGTCTTGAGGGACGTCGGGGTGAGGGTGGCCGGGTGCGGGGCCCTCGGGTCGAGGCCGAGAGGCGGCGTCGTGCCGGCCGCGGCCAGGACGAAGCCCCAGTCGCGGGGGGCGCGGTGGGCGCCCACGGTGCGGTCGGGTCCCGCGGCGAAGCCGGCGTCACGGCCGCCCACGCCGTACGGAACGGGATGCAGGCCCACGGCGCGCAGGGTGGCGACGACCGTCCAGAACACGCGCGGCCGGGTGGAGAGCGACCCGGCGTGCACCACCAGGCGGCCGCCGGGCGCGAGCACGCGGCGGGCGAGGCCGTAGAACTCCTCGGAGTAGAGCTTGGTGCTCGCGGTGATGCCGGGGTCGGGCAGGTCCGAGATGACGACGTCGTACGCCCCGCTCGGCGCCGTACGCAGCCAGCGGAAGGCGTCGGCGGTCGTCACGCGCACGCGTGGGTCGTCGTAGGCGTGGTGGTTGAGGCGCGACAGGGCCGGGTCCCGGCGGGCCAGCCTCACGACTCCCGCGTCGAGTTCGACGACCTTCACCTGCCGCACGCCCGGATGGCGCAGCACCTCGCGGGCGGCCAGGCCGTCGCCGCCGCCGAGGATGAGCACGCGCGCGTGCGGGCCGTTCATCGCGGGGTGGACCAACGCCTCGTGGTAGCGGTGTTCGTCGCGGCCGCTGACGCGGAGGCGGCCGTCGAGGAAGAGGTCGAGGGGGCGGCCATGGGTGCCGCCGGTGAGGACGACCTCCTGGACGCCGGTCTGCAGTGCCACGCGGACGTCCTGTCCGTAGACCGCGTGCCGTGCGGCCCGCTCGAAGTCGTCGACCAGGGCGGCGGCGGAGGCGAGGAGCCCGAGGACGGTGAGGTTGGCGATCAGCAGCATCCAGCGGGCGCGGCGGCTGAGGTCGCGGCGGAACAGGCCGAGGACGAGGGTGCCGCCCGCGATCGCGTTGACGGTGCCGGTGATCAGGGCGCCGGTCAACTGGCCCAGCAGGGGCAGGAGGAGGAACGGGAAGGCGAGGCCGCCGACGAGTGCGCCGACGTAGTCCGCGGCGAACAGGTCGGCCACGGCGCCGCCCGTGTCCTGGCGGCGGATGCGCTGGATCAGCTCCATGAGGAGCGGGACCTCGGCGCCGATCAGCAGGCCTATCGTCAGCGAGAAGGCGACCAGCAGCCAGCGCGGGCCGCTCGCCCACAGGCCACCCCAGTCGCCGGTCCACGCGAAGACCGCGTACAACGCCATGGCGCTGCAGCCGCCGACCAGGGCGAGGGTCGCCTCGATCGCGCCGAAGCCGGCCGCGGCACGCCAGCGCAGCCGCTTCGCCGCGAGCGAGCCGATGCCCATCGCGAACACCATGACGGACAGCACGACCGAGGCCTGGGTGACCGAGTCGCCGATCAAGTACGAGGCCAGGGCGACGAGTTCGAGCTCGTACACCAGTCCGCAGGCCGCGCAGACGAACACGCACCCGAGGACGAGGAACCGCCCGGTGGCCGGCCGCACGGGCAGCCGCGCGGGGGCCGCCCAGGTGGGTGGGGGGCCTGGCGGCGCCGGTACGTGCGGTTCGATCACAACAGCGACGTTACGTCACTGCAGCATCACACTTTGTCACCCACACGTGTGGAACTGTGTTTGGACCCTTCACACGCCGGACGGGCGGAGATCTCCCACGGTCACCCGAGCGCCGACCCGCGTCCGCGTGGCCACCAACTGGCCGTCCTGCGGGTACGCGTGCCACGTCCGCCACAGCACCTGCCCCTCGTGCCGCTGGGCCAGCATCGCCGTGAAGGCGTGCGGACTGCCGGGGAAGACGCCCGCCAGGCCGTTCGGATGGTCGGAGACCAGGGCCAGCAGCTCCTGGGCGCGACCCGCGAAGGACCCCGGCGAGAGGACTTCGACTCTCGCCGCGAACTCGTACTCCCAGTCCCCGACCCGCTTGGCGACGCCCAGCGGCAGCGGCGTGCTACTGCCCGGGATGCACGCCACCGTCTCCGAACAGCTGCTCCGCTCCTCCTCCAGGAGCACCTGGTGAGAGGCGCCGAGGAGTCTCAACTGAAGCTTCGCCCCGGCCAGTTCGAGGTCGAGCGTGGCCAGTGCGGGAAGCGGCTCCCGCCCCAGGGCCCAGGCGAGGTCGGCCGCGCACGTGTCGGTGTACGAGGTGTTCAGGGTCGTGAGCATGGATCGGCTCCGCTAGCACGCAAAGAAAGGGAGGTGTGGTCCGGCGCACCCCGGTCGGCACCGGGAGATCCGCCCGGTCAGCCCAGTCGTGGCGTCGGATCGGCCTTGCCCAGGACGTCCGAGGGCTGCGTCAGGTGATTTAGAGGGAATCATGAACGGTGGCGCCACCACAGCGTTTTTACCCAAGTTCGTGGGGTTTCCATCCCTCCGTGGGCCCCTCAGCTCAACTGTTCAACTACGGCGTACGCCACGGCGGCCGTGGCGCACGCCACGGCCGCCGTAGTTGCGCGGATACCCACCGCGCGTCAGCTGCCTCCTCCGCAGCCGCCCCCGCCCCCGCACGACGACCCGCCGCCGCACGACGAGTGGCCTCCGCAGGAGTGACCGCCACCGCAGGAGTGGCCGGAGTGGTGGTGCCCGCCGGACGAGCCCCCGCCGTCCCCGGCCCACCAGCTGGCACTGCTGCTGCCGCTGCCGCGGGACCGCTTGCCGTGTCCGCTGCCGGTCCTGCCCTTGCGCGCCGCCGACGCGACGATCCCGATGCAGGCGAGTGCGATCGCCGCCACGATGAAGCCGGTGAACATGGCGCCACCGTCCTTTCGAGTCCCCCGAAGCGTCCCCCGTGGGCGCCTCGTGCTGTGCGTGAACGGGGAATGCCCCGCCGTCTCACCGGCCAAAGCGGAGTTGAGGAACTCCAGAGCTTCGGCGCAGGATGGCCGGCATGACCTCCAGCACCCGCCCGCTCCTCAACCGCCGGCTCGCCGAGTTCGGGACGACGATCTTCGCCGAGATGTCGGCGCTGGCCTTGCAGACGGGCTCGATCAACCTCGGCCAGGGCTTTCCCGACACGGACGGCCCCGAGGAGGTCCGGGAGGCGGCGGTACGGGCGCTGCGCGACGGGCGCGGCAACCAGTACCCGCCGGGTCCCGGCATCCCCGAGCTGCGCACCGCGATCGCCGCGCACCAGGAGCGGCGGTACGGGCTGTCGTTCGATCCGGACACCGAGGTGCTGGTCACCGCCGGCGCCACGGAGGCCATCGCCGCGGCCCTGCTCGGCCTGCTGGAGCCCGGCGACGAGGTGGTCGCCCTGGAGCCGTACTACGACTCCTACGCGGCCTGCATCGCCATGGCGGGCGGCACGCGCGTGCCGGTCACCCTGCGGCCGGACGGCGGCTCGTTCCGCCTGGACCTCGACGAGCTCCGCGCCGCCGTCACCGACCGCACCCGCCTCCTGCTCGTCAACACCCCGCACAACCCCACCGGCACGGTCCTCACCCGCGAGGAGCTCACCGCGATCGCCGAGCTGGCGGTGGAGCGCGATCTGCTCGTCGTCACCGACGAGGTCTACGAGCACCTGGTCTTCGACGACGCCGAGCACCTCCCCCTCGCCACCTTCCCGGGTATGCGGGAGCGCACGGTCACCATCGGCTCGGCCGGCAAGACCTTCTCCTTCACCGGCTGGAAGGTGGGCTGGGTGACGGCGAACGGCCCGCTCGTCGCCGCCGTCCGAACGGCAAAGCAGTACCTGACGTACGTCAGCGCGGGCCCCTTCCAGTACGCGATCGCCGAAGCTCTCCGCCTGCCGGACGCGTACTTCGACAGCTTCCGCACCGACCTCCAGCGCAAGCGCGACCTGCTCGGCGACGGCCTGCGCGCGGCCGGGTTCCAGGTCTACCAACCCCAGGGCACGTACTTCATCACCACCGACATCACCTCCTTCGGCGAGAAGGACGCCTACGCCTTCTGCCGCGCCCTGCCGGAACGCTGCGGCGTCGTCGCCATCCCCAACTCCGTCTTCTACGACGACCCCGACGCCGGCCGCAGCCAGGTGCGCTTCACCTTCTGCAAGAGGGACGACGTTCTCGCCGAGGCCACCAGCCGCCTGCAGCGCCTCGCGTCCTGAACGAGGTCGGGCCGGCCACCTACCTGTCGGTATTGCCATGTGCGGTTGGGCTTGGGCGGTGTCTCGCGTGGATCTCACCGCCGCGAGGCCGTCCGAGGTCAGCTGGACGCTGCGCCGGGACGAGGCGGACGACCGGAGACTCTGGAGACCCCGCCTCCAGCGACCGCACCTCCCACGAGGTACGTGAAGTACTTGACGTACTTGGCTGACGAGTGCACGCTGGAGGGGTCGGGACGAACCTGGAGGGGTCGGGACGAACAAGGAGGCAGGTCATGGCCGCGGTCCACTACGAGAGCTACACCCAGGCGCGCGCACACCTGAAGGACCTCCTCGACGCGGCCGACGAGGGACGGGTGGCGACCGTACGCCGTGACTCCGGGCGCTCGGCAGTCGTGGACGTGGAGCGGCTGCGCCGGTATCTGTCGCTGGTGTGCCCCTCGAAGGCGGAGGTGGTCGCCGAGGCGGGCGGCTGGTCCGTCTTTCTGTCAGGCCTGCCGCTGGCCGCCGACGGGGCTACCTTCGACGAAGCCATAGGGGAGATGGTCCAGGTCCTTCGCGAGTATGCCGAGGACTGGCAGGACAGGCTGCGGACCGCACCCAACCACGCGGACAACTGGGGCCTGGTGCAGCTGATCGCGCTCAGCGACGACGGACAGCTGCGCGACTGGCTGGTGGGTGCTCCACGGTGACGTGGCCCCAGCCCGACCGTGAGAACCATGACCGTTTCTGCCGTGCCGAGAAGTGGGAACGCGTCCGGGACGCACGCGGGCGCACCGGTACCCATCACGTGACCTACGAACTCACTCTGCACGACGGCCGGATCCTGCGCACCAGAATCTCGCACCCGGTGGACCGCACCACGTACGGCGCCGCGATGTGGCGACACATCCTGCGGGACCAACTGGACGTCAGCGAGGACGAGTTCTGGGCCTGCGCGCAGCAGGGCGAGCTGCCTGACCGAGGTGCCCCCGAGACACCGACAGAGGCCCTTCCCGCTGACCTGGTGCACCTGCTCATCCACCGTGTGGGAGTCGGCGAGGACACCGTGGCGGGGATGACCAAGGACGAGGCGGTCGCGAGACTCCAGAAGTACTGGACGGACGGGAGCTGAGCCCCACCCCGACGCGAAGGGCGGGCACCAACACCTGGGACGCACAGGGAAGGGCGGGTTCCCTGGGGCGGCCCACGACTACGTCGGCCCCGGATCACGACGGTAACGCGCCACCGAGGACGTACGGCACCGGGACCCATCGGTTTCCCTCCGCCCGACTACCATGCCAGCGCCGGCGCACCCGGCGCCTGGGGGAGCAGGCGGTGTTGCCCGGTCAGCGGCGCCGCTTGCGGCCGCTCTTGCCCGAGGAGCGCCGAGCCTTCTGGGCGCGGCCGACGCGGGCGCCGTGGGCACCCAGTGCCCGGGCCGCCAGCTGCCTGAGCTCGTCGAGTCCGGCCCGGTCCGGGTGCGCGGAGTCCAACGCGGCGGCAACCGCGTCCCTGGCCTGGGAGCCCTGGGCGCGCAGCGTCTCCTCGGCGCCGTCCCCGCCGCCCGCCAACTCCACGAGCTGCAGCAGGCTCTCGGCGAGTACCAGCAGAGACTCTGCATCGGTCATGTCCTCTGGGGACAGCAACTCACGGTGCGCCAGCGCGTTCAGCGCCAGCGGCGCCAGCTGTGTGTCTCGCCGCAGCGTGCGCAGCAGCCCCTCGCCCTCACCGTCCGGCAACGCCGCCGACAGCACGTCGAGCATCGCCTGCGCAGGTGTACGGAAGGTCATGGTCCTTACGGCGTCGGTCAGTTGCCGCAGGGCACCTTCCCGCTCGCCGCGGGCCGTGATCCAGTCGGCCAGCTCCGTGCGGGCGGCGTCCGGGTCGTAGTCCTCGGCCAGCACCCCCAGCAGGCCCGCCGCCGACGCCTGGGCCAGTTCACCGACCAACGGTGCGTCCCTGCCGGCCGCCAGCAACCGCTGTCGTACGGCCCGGGTCCCGAGCTCGGTGAGACGGATGAGCTCGACCGGCCCGGCGGTCAGCTCCTCTCGCCTGGCATCGGCACGCTCCCGCGCCGCCGGGTCCGTCGCCGCCCCCGCGACGCCCAGCAGCTCCGCGAGCTCCGGCGGCATGTCCGCGAGCAGCTCGGGACCGGCATCGGAGAGGTCGATGTCGAGGAACACCGGATCGGCCATCCCACGGTCACGCTCGATCGCGCCCAGGTCGTCCAGCAGGTCGAGCACCGCGCGCAGGTCCCGGTCGGCGTGCTCGAACCACATCTGGTGCTGAAGGTCCAACCCGGCGTCGAGCTGGAAGGAGGTCCGATAAGCCAGGTGTACCGTGTCGCGCAGCCGCGGCCAGGGCATCGGGTACGGCAGGCTGTAGAGCGTGTTCAGCACGTCGTCCAGGACGTCCTCGTAGACGTCGAAGAGCATCGACTCGACGTGCCAGCCGCTGCGCGCCCCGATCAGGGCCTGCCGCAGTTCGAAGCACGCGTCGAAGGCGCGCAGCCACAGCTGGAGCGGGTCGGCCAGCACCGGCCGGGCCTTGGCCACCGCGTACAACCGCCCCTTGACCACCCGCACCAGGCGCGCCTTCTTCGCCCACTCCACCAGCAGTCCCAGCCGCGGCAGGTCGGCCGAAGATCGCACGCCGTCGATCTTGTCGCCGGTGCCGAGTGCGTCCACCAGCTCGCGGGCCTCCGCCATCCGCAGCCGTCCCGTCGCCGTCACCGGGCGGCCGCCCTGCCCCGCCCATTCGGCGAGTCCGCGCAACTGCGCCACGGTCGTCGACGCCTCGGCCCGTCGGCGCAGTTCGTCGTCCGGGGGAAGCATCACGGGCAGTTGCGGCTCGGCCCGGGCCACGCCGGACAGCGCGCGGCCGGTCAGCCGCCGTTCCATGATCGCGGCGAGAGCCTGCTGATCGTAGGCGACCTCCCCACGCTGCGCCTGCTCTGCGAAGCGCTGAAACGCCGCCCCGTCCTGGACGTCCACGCCCTGCTCCGCGGCCGTCATCGCCCAGAACTTCGCCAATCCCCAGCGAGTGCGGTCCGTCATCGCCGCCAGATGCTGTTCCGCGACCCTGTCGACCGCGGCAAGGGAATCCTGGAGCGAGGGGCCGCGCGGGTCCGCCAACTGCGCGGCGTGCAGAAAGCGCAGCAGCGTGCCCAATGTGCCCGGGGCGTCGGCGCGTTCCTCCCCGGGAAGCTCGGTGACCTGCTGGGGAAGCCAGGAGAGGAGGAGCTCCTCCACATGGCGCGACTCCCACAACCCCAGTCGGCCGTCGGCAGTCGCCCGGTGCCGGTAGTCCAGTGCCGTCTCAGCCGTGAACCCGTCCACCGGCAGCCCCTGCTCCCCGGCCCACCGGACGAGGCGGTCCACCAGCAGCCCGCACGCCGCCTCGAACTCTTCCTCGGCCTCGGGTTCGAACCGCATCCGCATGAAATTCGTCCACCCTGTCAGCAGCAGTCCTTGCCGCTCCACGCTATCGGCCTCAGGGGCCGGACATGGTGGTTGTCACCCACAGCCACCGCGGCTTCGAACCTCCTTGCGAGGAACCGGACTTCGTCGTACGGCCTCACGGCAGGGGACTGGCCACGCCGGGAGCTTCGTCAGCGGGCGTCTGCCTCGGGCTCCGGGCGCGGGAGCTCGTCGAGGTCGAGGGTGAAGGTGCGGCCGTCGGCCAGGGGGATGGGGAGTTTGCCCGTCCCGTACTTGTGGGTGTGTGCCGCGATGTAACCGGTGGCGGTCGGCTGGGTGTGGAGGACGACTTCCTGGGCGTACGGGTCGACGACCAGGTAGATCGGGATGCCGTAGCGACCGTACTTGGCCGTGCAGTCGTCGTAATCCTTGCGCGCGGAGGAGGTCGAGACGACCTCGGAGATCAGCAGGACGTCCTCGAAGCCGTAGCGCTTGCCTTCCCGGCGGGCGTCCTCGCGAAGGATCACGAGATCCGGGGCGGAGTTCTCGTCGGCGGGGAAGTCGATGTAGACGTCGGAGGCGGTCTTCGCATGGCGTCCGAGGGACACGATCGTGTCGTACTGCATCGACTTGATCGTGCTGGAGTGCTCGAAGCTCTGCGGAGTCATGATCACCTTTCCGTCAGCTCCGAACAGGACCGTGTATCCCTTGGGGAACTCGGTGTGCACGATCGCGTCGACGCTCATGGACGGCTCCTTCCCGTGTGTGGTCAGGATACGACGGACAGTGCCGCGTCTCCGAGCCCTGCGGTAGGGCCCGGAGACCGGTCCGGACAGGTTGTGCCGCCCGCTCACCGCCGGTGCCGGAGGTCCGCAGCGGGGCCTGGTCGCACCACACAGGAATAGGTAGGCCAACGAGGAGTCACCTGGGTGACGGCGGCCCCGGCCCTGACCGCCGCCGTCCGCTCGGCGAAGCAGTTCCTGACGTACGTCAGCGCGGGCCCCTTCCCGTACGCGGTCGCCGAGGCCCTGGCCCTCCCCGACGGCTACTTCACCGCCTTCCGCGAGGACATGCAGGCCAAGCGGGACCTCCTGGCGGCGGGCCTGACGGACGCGGGCTTCGAGGTGTTCCGCACGGCAGGCACGTACTTCATCACCACCGACATCCGCCCCCTGGGCGAGAGTGACGGCTTCGCCTTCTGCCGGGCCCTCCCCGAGCGCGCCGGCGTCGTCGCCATCCCGAACGCGGTCTTCTACGACCACCGGGAGGCGGGGGCACCCTTCGTGCGGTTCGCGTTCTGCAAGCAGGTGGGGGTGCTGCAGGAGGCGGTGAAACGCCTCAAGACGCTCGCCTGAGCGGCCTCACACCGACACGCCGGGCGGGGTGAATTCACACCCGCCCGGATGCTCATTGCTCGCATATGTTCCTTTTGCCGTGCAATGTGCCGTTGTGACCCACGTCAGTACCCTTCCACGCCCTTCCGTCACCGAGCCGGGGCGCCCCGGCACGAAGACCCGCGCGCAGACGCATCCGGCCGTCGCGATGGGCACCGCCCTCGGTGTGTTCCTCGCCGCCCGGCTGCTCGGTGTCGCCGCCCTCGCCCTGGTCGCCTGGAGAGCGGGGCGCAATCCGCTCGCGCTGCTCGGGCGGTCCTGGGACTCGCTCTGGTATCTGGGGATCGCCACGCACGGGTACGGGCGCAATCTGTCCATGCGGCCCGGCGTCGTCTACAGCGACCTGGCGTTCTTCCCGCTGTATCCGAGACTCGTGCGCGCGGTGCTGGCCGTGACGCCGCTCAGCGGGGGCGCGGCGGGGCTGCTGGTGTCCTGGACGGCGGCCGCCGTGGCCGCCTGCGGGATCTACGCCGTCGGGGCGCGGCTGCACGGGCGGGCCGTCGGCACCGCGCTGGTGCTGCTCTGGGGGCTGCTGCCGCACTCGGTGGTGCTGTCCATGGCGTACACCGAACCCGTGCTGACCGCGTTCGCCGCGTGGTCGTTGTACGCGGTGCTGACCGGGCGGTGGGTGTGGGCGGGCTCGCTGGCCGCGCTCGCGGGGCTGGCCCGGCCGAACGGGTTCGCGGTCGCCGCGGCGGTGCTCGCCGCGGCGGCGTACGAGATCTGGCGGCGGCGCGGAAAAGTTACCCACAGGCTGTGGACGGGCGCGGTGCTCGCGCCGCTCGGCTGGGCCGCGTACGTCCTGTGGGTCGGCCGGCGCGGGGGCGATCTGCTCGGCGGGTACTTCGAGGTGCAGCGGCTGTGGGGGTCGCGGTTCGACTTCGGGCGAGGATCGCTGCAGTTCGTGAAGCGGATGCTGCTGCACGGGGACCGGTTCGTGTTCCCCATGGCGTTGGTGATCGTCGCTGTCGGTGTGCTGCTCTTCGCCCTGCTGCTCGCCGACCGCGCCCCGCTGCCGCTGGTCGTCCACGCCGGCGTACTCCTGCTGATCGCCGTCGGCGGGTCCGGGTTCTTCGAGTCCAAGCCCCGTTTCCTGCTGCCCGCCTTCCCCCTCCTGATCCCGCTCGCCCGGGCCCTGGTCCGTACGGCGAGAGCCCGGCCCCGGCACGCGACCGTGGTGGTCGGTGCCCTGGCCGGGCTCTCGTTCGTCTACGGGGCCTACCTGGTCGTGATCGCGGGCAAGCCCCTCTAGGAAGATGTGCCGGGGTGGTCTACTCCTCGTCGTCCCCGGGCTTCTCCGCCTCGTCGATCTCCTGCTCCAGGCCGAGCTGCTCGACGAGCCACTTGTCGAACTCGATGGCGGCGCGCACCCAGCTGACCGTGGAGGAGACGAAGTGCTCCAGGCTGACGCCGGTGCCGATCAGCATCTGCGCCTCGCCGATCAGGCGGACGGTGCCGTCGTCGTGGGTGTGACTGTAGACCTTGGGCCACAGGGTGCGGCGGTTCCAGTCGTCGATCGACTCGAGCAGCTGCGGCTTCTCGTCGATCTGGTGGGGCCGGTCGTAGAACGTCCGTACCGAGAAGACCTGCTGGTCACCCTCACCACGGAACATGAAGTACGTACGGAACTGCTCCCACGGCGCCGCGAGGTCACCCTCGTCGTCGACGACGTACTTGAGCTCCATCTGGTCGAGGAGCTGCTTCACGAGGTCCTGATCCGGGACGACGGGGCCCGCCGGTCCGCCGGGCTGCGGCTCGGGCTGGCCCCCGAAGTTCGGAATCGAGGACGGGTCGATGCTCACCGTGATTTTCCCTTCGTACGGATTCAGTCATCCTCCCTCATCCGGGGAGGGGGGTGGCAAGCCCGACCGGTACTGTCAGCCCTCAGCTGACAGGATCCGGCCGATGACCGACGGCCGGTGTGCGAAGGGGTGGGGACCATGGCACTGACACACGGCGGCGAGGCGGCGGGTCGGACCAGATGGGGGGTGGTGGCCGCCATTCTGGCGCTGCCCGCGCTGCTCGTGGCCGGTTTCCTGGCACTGATCACGATCTGGGTGCTGGCCGGCTGACCCGGGGAGCCCCTTCGGTGGCTCCCCGGGCCCCGCTCAGAGGGTCTTGCCCGTGGCCGGGCCCACGATCAGGCCGTCGCCGAAGGCGTCCACCCGGACCGTGTCGCCGTCCTTGACCTCGCCGGCCAGGATCTCCTTGGCCAGGCGGTCGCCGATGGCGGTCTGGACGAGGCGGCGCAGCGGGCGGGCGCCGTAGGCCGGGTCCATGCCCTCGTCGGCGAGCCAGGCCAGGGCCTCGTCGGTGATCTCCAGGGTGAGGCGGCGTTCCGCGAGGCGCTTCGCGAGCCGGTCGATCTGGAGGCGGGCGATACGGCCCAGCTCCTCCTTGCTCAGGGCCGAGAAGACCACCAGGTCGTCGAGGCGGTTGAGGAACTCCGGCTTGAAGGACGTCCGGACGACCTCCAGAACCTGCTCCTTCTTCTCCTCCTCGCCGGTCAGCGGGTCGACCAGGAACTGGCTGCCCAGGTTCGAGGTCAGCACCAGGATCGCGTTGCGGAAGTCGACCGTGCGGCCCTGGCCGTCGGTGAGACGCCCGTCGTCCAGCACCTGCAGGAGGACGTCGAAGACCTCGGGGTGCGCCTTCTCGACCTCGTCGAGCAGGACGACGCTGTACGGGCGCCTGCGCACGGCCTCCGTGAGCTGGCCGCCCTCCTCGTAACCGACGTAGCCGGGAGGCGCGCCGACGAGGCGGGCGACGCTGTGCTTCTCGCCGTACTCGGACATGTCGATGCGGACCATGGCCCGCTCGTCGTCGAAGAGGAAGTCGGCGAGGGCCTTGGCGAGTTCGGTCTTGCCGACACCGGTGGGGCCGAGGAAGAGGAAGGAGCCGGTGGGGCGGTCCGGGTCGGCGATGCCGGCGCGGGTGCGCCGTACCGCGTCGGACACCGCCTGGACAGCCTCTTTCTGGCCGATCAGGCGCTTGCCCAGCTCGTCCTCCATGCGCAGCAGCTTCTGCGTCTCGCCCTCCAGGAGGCGGCCGGCGGGGATGCCGGTCCAGGCGGCGACGACGTCCGCGATGTCGTCGGAGCCGACCTCGTCCTTGACCATGGTGTCCTTGGACGCCTCTTCCTCGGCTTCGGAAGCGGCCTCCAAGTCCCTTTCCAGGGTGGGGATCTCGCCGTAGAGCAGCTTGGAGGCGGTGTCGAAGTCGCCGTCGCGCTGGGCGCGTTCGGCGGTGCCGCGCAACTCGTCGAGTTTTTCCTTGAGTTCGCCGACGCGGTTGAGGGACTGCTTCTCCTTCTCCCAGCGGGCGGTCAGGCCCCGCAGCTCCTCCTCCTTGTCGGCGAGGTCGCGGCGCAGCTTCTCCAGGCGCTCGCGGGAGGCCGGGTCGGTCTCCTTCTCCAGCGCCAGCTCCTCCATCTTCAACCGGTCGACGGCGCGCTGGAGTTCGTCGATCTCGACGGGCGAGGAGTCGATCTCCATCCGGAGGCGGGAGGCCGCCTCGTCGACGAGGTCGATGGCCTTGTCGGGCAGGAAGCGGGAGGTGATGTAGCGGTCGGAGAGGGTCGCGGCCGCGACGAGTGCGCTGTCGGCGATCTGGACCTTGTGATGGGCCTCGTAGCGGCCCTTGAGCCCGCGCAGGATGGCGATGGTGTCCTCGACCGTCGGCTCGGCGACCAGCACCTGCTGGAAGCGGCGCTCCAGGGCCGGGTCCTTCTCGATGCGCTCGCGGTACTCGTCGAGGGTCGTCGCGCCGACCATGCGCAGCTCGCCGCGCGCCAGCATCGGCTTCAGCATGTTGCCGGCGTCCATCGCGGAGTCGCCGCCGGCGCCCGCGCCGACGACCGTGTGCAGCTCGTCGATGAAGGTGATGATCTGGCCGTCGGAGTCCTTGATCTCCGCGAGGACGGTCTTCAGGCGCTCCTCGAACTCACCGCGGTACTTGGCCCCGGCGACCATGGCCCCGAGGTCGAGCGCGACGAGCCGCTTGTCCTTGAGGGACTCGGGAACGTCCCCCTTCACGATCCGCTGCGCGAGCCCCTCGACGACGGCGGTCTTGCCGACGCCGGGCTCGCCGATGAGGACCGGGTTGTTCTTCGTACGGCGGGACAGCACCTGGACGACACGGCGGATCTCCTGGTCCCGGCCGATGACGGGATCGAGCTTCCCGTCCCGCGCCGCGGCCGTGAAGTCCGTGCCGAACTTCTCCAGCGCCTTGTACTGGCCCTCCGGGTCCGCTGTGGTCACCCGGCGTCCTCCCCTCGCCTTCTGGAAGGCCTCCTGCAACTTCCTGGCGTCGGCCCCCTGCCCGGACAGTACGTCACCGGCCGCGCCGCCCTTCGCGGCGATGCCGATCAGCAGATGCTCGGTGGAGAGGTAGTCGTCGCCGAGGTCCCGGGCCCGCTCGGTCGCGTCCGCGATCACGGCCAGCAGCTCGCGGTTGGGCTGCGGGGGCGCCACGGTCGAACCGGTGACGCTGGGCAGCGAGGCGAGCACCTTCTCCGCGCCCGCCCGCACGGCTGCCTGGTCGGCGTCGACGGCGGCCAGCAGGTCGGTGATGTTCTCGTTTTCTTGATGGCCTCGCCCCTGGAGCAGGGCCAGCAGCAGGTGGGCGGGGGTGAGGTCGGGGTGCCCCTCGGTCACGGCCCGGTTGCTCGCCGCGTTGATGGCGTCCCGGCTCCGGTTGGTCAGCTCGGCGTCCACGTTCCTTCTCTCCTCCTGCGGTCAGCCGTCGGCTCCGTCTCCCAGTACTGACTCAGTCAGCGTACACAAAGTTGAGTCTATTCCACTCAAGGTGCGGCGGGGAGGCGTTCGGGGACTAGGTTCCGGACCCATGGCGACCTACACACAGGACCCCGGTGCCCCCGACCCCTCGTATCTCACCTTCTGGCGGGAACGGCACCTGTGCACGCTGACCACCCCGCGCCCGGACGGCAGCCCGCACGTGGTGCCCGTCGGAGTCACATACGACCCGCAGGCGCGCCTCGCTCGGGTGATCACGAACAAGTCCAGCTCGAAGGTGGCGCACGTGCGGGCGGCCGGGGCCGAGGGGGCGCGGGTCGCGGTGTGCCAGGTCGACGGGCGGCGGTGGGCCACGCTGGAGGGACGGGCCTTCGTACGGACCGATCCGGAGCGGGTGGCCGAGGCCGTACGGCGCTACGCGGAGCGCTACGAGCGGATGCCGGCGCCGAATCCGGCACGCGTGGTCATCGAGATCGAGCTCACGCGGGCCATGGGCCAGGGCTGACGGCTTTCAGCCACTGAGGCACGCCGGACGATCAGGCCGATACCAGGAAATGTCCGCCGAAAACTGCAGCGGCGTCACCGTGTTCAGGTCACGGTGACGCCGCTGCGGGGGGAAGCACCTGAGCGAACTGTTACGACGGGGGATTCGCGTCAGGCACTGCGGGGGGTGGCTGAGATGGTCCGAACATCGGGGGTTTCCGGTTCCACCAGCCGGTGGTCTCGTTGGTCGAGGTTCACAAAGATCATTCCGTACCGGATGGCACATCGCACGGGCTGCGGCGCCCCCCGAGGCCGCCGCAGACACCGGTACGCCCGGACGTCCTCGTCCTCGTCCCGCGTGACGACCACGGGCTCACCGAAGACCGTCACCATCAACGAGTCACCGGAGTGGGGGATCGCGGTGACCAGGTCGATGAAGTGCCAGCCCGAGCGGTAGGCCGTGGCCATCTCGCGGCGGAAGGAGCGGTCGTCGGGTGGGGTGGTCATGACTGGACGGCCCAGCTGCTGTCTGCCGGGGCGACCCAGGAGCTGTCTGCCGGGGCGACCCAGGAGCTGTCACCCGGGGCGTCCGACGCCACGATCACCCAGCTGCTGTCGCCGGCACCGGCGGCAGCCGCGGCCTGTACGCGCCAACTGCTGTCCTGTGCGACAGCGCCCTTCGTCCCCGCGTGGCCGGCCAGCGCCCCGAAGGCCAATGCGGCGGAGAAGGCGGCGACAAGCGCCGAGCGAAGCATTCTCTTATGCATAGTCGGCTTCGTCCTCATTTGAAGGTCACCTCTCCCCCGTCCGAATACGACGATGGCCCATTCCGGCACGTCATGGCCACACAAACGATGCATCATGTTCCTGCACGTTCAGGACCCTGGGGGGTGGAGATTTGGCAATAAATGAGACTAAGCAGACACATCCCCACGGGCTGACCGACCTGTGCGAGGACGGGCACCGCCTTTATGGCAACGCTCTCCGGACGGGACGCGTAGCCCGTGCGGATGTGGAGCCTGCACCCTGTTTGATGGAGTTCGCCCTCCTTCATCCGGATCCGGACGACCCGAACTGGCTACGTCCGGTGCCCCCTTCGATCGCCCTGGCCCAGAGGCTCAATCCGATCGAGCACGAGATCACGCAGCGCAGGCGGGAGTCCATCGAACTCGCCGGTGCTTTCGAGCCGTTCATGAGCATCAGTGCCCAGCCGACGGCCACGACGCACTCGATCACGGTGCTCGAGGGCCTCGACCGGATCAACGCGGCGCTCGACCTGGCCACCGCCCAGTGCCAGACCGAGATGCTCACGGTCCAGCCGAGCCGACGCCGTCTCGAAAACGTCCTCACCAAGGCCCTGGACCGCGACCGGCCGCTGATCGAGCGGGGCTGCCGCATCCGGACCCTGTACCAGCACCCCGCCCGGTACAGCCCCGAGACGCTTGCCTACGTGGCGCAGTTCGTCGACGGCAAAGTGGAGTACCGCACGATCGACGAACTCGTCGAGCGGCTGATCGTCTGCGACGAGACCGTCGCCTTCATCCCCACCCGCGACGACGGGGAGATCGCCCTCGAACTGCGCCACCCCGGACTGGTCCGCTACCTGATCAAGGTCTTCGAGTTCATGTGGGCCCGCGCGGTCCCGCTGAGCGCCGGAGCACCGTACGAGACCGCCCCCGACGGCATCACGGAGATCCAGCACTCCATCGCCAAGCTCCTCGTCGAGGGCCATGTCGACGAGGCGATCGCGCGGCGCCTGGGCATGAACGTGCGCACCTGCCGGGCCCACATCGCCAAGCTCGCCACCGCCCTGGGCAGCGGCAGCCGGGCCCAACTCGGCTTCCTCATCGCCCAGTCGGGAATCCTGGAGCAGGACCTCTGATCCGGGGGAGAGGAGCGCGGTGACCGAGGCGACGCATCAGGACCACGGTACGCAAGAGCTGTGCTCCCCAGGAGCGGCTCTGTACGAACGCGCACCGCGCGAGGGGCACGTGAGCACCGCGGAGGCCGACACCACCCCCTGTGTGGCCGCCCTGGGCCTGCTGCGGCCCACCGCGGACCCGACCCGGCTGGAGCCGTTGAACCCGGCCGTCGTCCTCCACCGCCTGCTGCACAGCTCGGCGGACCGCATCGCCGACGAACGCCGGCGCGAGCGGCGGCTGGTCGAGGCGTTCGAGCCGCTCCTGCGGATCCCCGGGCGGAGCACGGCGGCCACGTACCTGCCGGCCATCGGCTTCCACAGCGGACTCGACCGCATCAACGAGGCGATCACCACCGCCATGGCCGACGCCTCCCACGAGCTTCTGGCCATCCAGCCCTACGACGGCCAGAGCCCCGCCACCCGGCTGGACTACCAGCACACCCAGCGCCACTCCCCGGCCGTCGTGGCCCGCTACGAGCAGCTCAGGGGCGACGCCCAGGCACGCACCCTCGACCAGGTCACCGAGCGCCTCGTCGTGATCGACCGCACCGTGGCCTTCATCCCCGCCAACAAGGACCGCACCCTCGCCCTCGAAGTACGTCACCCGGCCCTGATCGACTACTTCGCCACCACCTTCGACCGCCTCTGGTGCCTGGCCACCCCCATGCACCCGCAGGCCGCCCAACCCGCCTCCCTGGACGGCATCACCCCCCGCCAGCACGCCATCGCCGCCCTCCTCGTCGAGGGCCACACCGACGCCGTCATCGCGGAGCGGCTCGGCATGAACATCCGCACCGCCCGCGTCCTCCCCCACGCTCGAATTCGCTCGCGCGGGAGGTGCCCCCACCGCCAAGCTCGCGGCGACGCTCGGCAGTGAGAGCCGGGCGCAGCTCGGCTATCTCATCGGGCGGTCGGGGATTCTTGACCGGGCAGAGTGACGGGCGTCGCGTCGGCGGGGTGACGGGGGCCGTCGAGGCCCACCTGGGCGATGCGGACGCCCAGTTGGGTGCGGCTGGCGGCGCCCAGGGTCTCGGAGAGGCGGGCGATGTGGGCGCGGCAGGTGCGGACGCTGATGCCGAGCCGCTCCGCGATCACCGCGTCCTGGTGGCCCTCCGCGAGGAGCGCGGCGATGGACTGCTCGCGGTGGGAGATGCCCTCGATGCCGGTGTCGGGGAGGGGGGCGGTGAGGGGGATGGCCAGGCGCCAGAGGCGGTCGAAGACCGTGCCCAGGTAGTCGACCAGGGCGGGGTGGCGCAGCTCCAGGGCGAGGGTGCGGTCCGCGTTCGCGGGGATGAAGGCCACCGTGCGGTCGAAGAGGATCAGCCGCTCGATCACCTCGTCCAGGCTGCGGGCCTCGACCGAACCGCCCATCAGCTCAAGGTAGTTGAGCAGCCCCTGGCCGTGCCGGGCCACGTGGGTGTACAGGTCGCGCATCCTGACACCCCGCCCGCGCAGGGCGAGCGCCCGGTGCAGGCCCTCGGTCAGTTCGTGCTCGGGGCGGATGCCGCCGGGCTGGACGGTGATGACCTCGGTCGTGCAGGCCTCCGTCGCCTCGTCCATCGCGGCCTGAATCCGGGACAGCCCGTCGAGCACGCGGATCGCGCTGCCCTCCGCGGCGCCCGTCTGGGGTGTCGAGGGCCCGAGGCCCGCGTACCACTCGAAGGCCGCCACCGCGGACCCCACCCGGCGCTGACTTGAGCTGACCTCGTCGTACACCCCGCGCAGCAGCCGGGTCATGACCTCCTGCGGAGAGGTCGGGACCAGCCAGTCCATGTCGTCGGGGTCCGGATGCAGCAGAGCGAGTTCGAGCAGACAGGGCACCTGGTCGGCGTCCCGGCGCGCCACGCGGCCCCGCCGTACGGCCCGGGAATACACGCGATCCCCGGCCTCGCACAGTCGGTCGGCACCGTGAGGATGCTCCTCCGTCCCGTGCCCGGCCATCGCCCATCCCACCCCCGGTTCGAGCCTCTTGTACAGGCGTGCCCCTACGGTTCGCTTCGGTTCGCTCGCGCTTTCCGCAGCGCAACTATGCGCGGACACAACCGGCTCCGCAACACGGCTCTCTCCGTCAAGACCGCCGTAAACAACCGTTGTGCCCGGGTTTCTCCAGGCCCCCGTCCGTCGACTTGCAACAAGCTGACGGTGGCGCGCGCGGCCCCCCGACGACGGAAGACGACCTTCCGCGCAAGCTCCCGGAAATACCGCGGTGATCGGTTTGTTACGCGGCGCCTCTAACGTCCCCTCATGGCGGACATATTTGACGCATACGCGTTGGCCGACGCGTGGGACGAGATGTTTGAGCGGCCAGGTGAGGTCAGGACCGCCTATGAGCCGGTGCTGGCTGCACTTCAGCCGATCGAGCCGAGCGAACTCCGGTTCCGGGCGGACCAGATGGCCCGTGCCTTCACGGACCGGGGCGTGACCTACGCCTTCGCGGGCGAGGAGCGGCCCTGGCCACTGGATCTCGTGCCGAGGATCCTCGACGCCCTGGAGTGGGATCTCATACAACGCGGGGTGAGCCAGCGGGTCAGGGCCCTGGAGGCCTACCTCGCGGACGCCTACGGCCCCTGCTGTGCCTTCGAGGACGGCGTGGTGCCCTGGCGGCTGCTGCTCAACTCCCCGCACTTCCACCGCGCCGCGCACGGGGTCGAGCCACCGGGCGGGGTACGCATCCATGTGGCCGGAATCGACCTGGTGCGGGACGAGGCCGGGGACTTCCGGGTGCTCGAGGACAACGTGCGGGTGCCCAGCGGCGTCTCGTACGTCATCGAGAACCGGCGCGCGATGACGCGCATCTTCCCCTCGCTCTTCGCCGAGCAGCACGTCCTGCCGGTCGACGGATACGCCCAGCGGCTGCTGGCCGCCCTGCGCGCCGCCGCCCCGGGTGGCGCGCAGGATCCCCGGGTCGTCGTCCTCACCCCCGGCCCCAGCAACGCCGCCTACTTCGAGCACGCCCTGCTGGCCCGGCTGATGGGTGTGCAGCTGGTCGAGGGGCACGACCTGGTCTGCCGCAACAACCGCGTCTGGATGCGCACGACCCGCGGCGAGGTGCCCGTCCATGTCGTATACCGGCGCCTGGACGACGACTTCCTCGACCCGCTCCACTTCCGCCCCGACTCGGTGATCGGCTGCCCCGGCATCATGGGCGCCGCGATGGCCGGGAACGTCACACTCGCGAACGCGGTGGGCAACGGGATCGCCGACGACAAGCTGCTCTACACCTACGTACCGGACCTCATCCGCTACTACCTCTCCGAAGAACCGATTCTGCCGAACGTGGAGTCCTTCCGACCTGATGAACCAGGGCAGTTGGACGCGGTTCTCGACCAGATCGACCAGCTGGTCGTCAAGCCCGTCGACGGCGCCGGCGGCCAGGGCATCGTCATCGGCCCGAAGTCCGACAAGGCCACCCTCGAACGCACTCGCAAAGCAGTGACCGCCGATCCGCGCGGCTTCATCGCCCAGCGCCCGGTCGCCCTGTCCACCTCCCCCACCCTCGCGGGCGAGCGCATGGCCCCACGCCACATCGACCTGCGTCCGTTCGCCGTGAACGACGGCAACGATGTCTGGGTCCTCCCCGGCGGCCTGACGCGCGTGGCGTTGCAGGAAGGCAACCTGATCGTCAACTCCAGCCAGGGCGGCGGCTCCAAGGACACCTGGGTGCTCGCGGAGGGCCCGGCCGAGTCGCCCGAGCCGCTCGGCCCCGGCGACCCCCTCGACGTCGCCCCTCGTCAGCTCGGACCCGACGGCACCCCCACCGTCGTACAGGAAGGGGCGCAGCAGCAGTGAACGACGTGATCCTCTCCCGCATCGCCGAGGCCCTGACCTGGACCGGCCGTTACGTCGAGCGCGCCGACGCCACCGGGCGCATTCTCGACGCCTATCTGCACCGCATGCTGGAGGACCCCTGGCGCGACGAGGACGCGGCCTGCCGGTCGCTGTACGCGATCCTCGGCATGGACGCCGGTGACGGCCCCTGCGACATGCAGCAGGTCCTGGACCAGCTGGCCTTCGACGCCCGTTCGACGGGGTCGATCGAGGGGGCGCTGGGCGCGGCGCGGCTGAACGCCCGCAGCGCCCGTGAGGCCGTCTCCTCCGAGATGTGGGAGTGCCTCAACTCCACCTGGCACGCGCTGGCCGACCAGCGGCTGGCGGCGCGCCGCACGGGTCCGTACGCCTACCTGGAACTGGTACGACGCCGAGCAGCCCTCTTCTTCGGTCTCGCCGACTCCACCATGAGCCGCGACGACAGCTGGCGGTTCGTGGTGCTCGGGCGGAGTCTGGAACGGGTCGACATGACCGTACGGCTGCTGTCGGTCCGGGTGCTGGACGCGGCGCACGCGCCGGACTGGCCGACCCTGCTGAGCGCGTCCGGCGCCGACGAGGCGTTCGCCCGCGTGTACAGCGGCTTCGGGGACACCTCGCGGGTGGCCGAATTCCTGCTCCTGGACCGGGACTTCCCGCGCTCGGCGCTGCACGCCCTGACCACGGCGGAGGAATGCCTGACAGCGCTGGGCCGCCCGCGCCAGGACCCGGCGCGCCGCCCGATCGGCCGGATGCGCACCCGGCTCGAATACCTGGACACCCACACCCTCGAAGACCAGCTGCCGGTCCTGCTGCGGGATCTGCAGCAGGCCTGCATGGCGTCCGCCGACGGGGTGGCGGAGCGGTTCTTCCCGTACCAGGGGCCCGTCGAGTGGGCCCAGGAAGGAGCCTGACATGGCTCGTCGCCTCCGCATCAAGCACACCACCCGGGTCTCCTACGCCCAGCCCGCGGCCTCCTCGCACAACGAGGTCCGGATGACGCCGCTGACGCTGCCCGGCCAGACGACCCTGGACGCCCGGGTCACCGTCAATCCGACGACGCCCACCTGGTCGTACTGGGACTACTGGGGCACCCAGGTCACCGGCTTCGACCTGATGGACCCGCACGGCAAGCTCGTCATCACCGCCTCCAGCCTGGTCGAGACGTCCCCGGCGGAGCCGCTGCCGGCCGCGCCGAGCTGGGCCGAGGTGGCCGAACGCATCGCGGGCTCCCGCCTGTTGGAGTTCGCCACCCCCACGGGCCGTACGACGGTCCCGCCGAAGCTGGTCAAGAAGGCGCGGAAGGCGGCGGCCGGGCTCGACCCGCACGAGACGGCGGTCGCGGTCTCGGCGCTGGTCGCCGACCGGGTGTCGTACCTCCCCGGCGCGACCAGTGTGAACACCTCCCCCGCGGAGGCCTGGGAGCAGGGCGCCGGCGTCTGCCAGGACATCACCCACCTCACCGTCGCCCTGCTGCGGGGCGTGGGCCTCCCGGCCCGCTATGTCTCCGGTTATCTCCACCCGGAGCGCGAGGCCGAACTCCACCGTCCCGTGGCCGGGGAGAGCCACGCCTGGATCGAGTACTGGGCGGGCGACTGGTGCGGCTACGACCCCACCAACCGCGTCCGCGCCGACGAGTCCCACGTGGTGGTGGCCCGGGGCCGCGACTACGACGACGTGACCCCGCACAAGGGCATCTACCGGGGCGTGCCCGGAGGGTCGCCGGAGGTGTCGGTGGAGTTCACGCGGGTGGCGTGAACGGACGGGAGAGGGCCGGGTGTCGGCGCCCGGCCCGCTTCGTCACTTCAGGCCGACCGTCGCGCACTCCGACTTGTACGCGCTGGTGCAGATCTGCGAGACCTTGTAGATGCCGTCCGCGACCACCGTGTCCTTGATGTTCTTCTTCGTCAGGGCGGTCACGGTGACGAGCTGCGCGGGGATGTTCTTGTTGCTGGGGCTGTCCACGCTGTCCTGGGTCAGGGCGTCGAACTGGATGTTCTTGCCCTGCACCCTGAAGACGGCCATCTGGGCGGCGGCCTCGGCCTCGTCCGGGTAGGGCTTGTAGACGGTCATGTACTGCTCGCCGGAGAGGATCCGCTGCACCGCGTCGAGGTCCGCGTCCTGGCCGGTGATCGGCGGCATCTGGGTCACGCCGGCCGCCTTGAGGGCCTTGACGATGCCGCCCGCCATCGCGTCGTTGGCGGAGTACACCGCGGCGATGTTGTCCTTGCCGAGCGCATTGGCCGCCGTGGCCGTCTCCTGCTCGGCGACCTTGGGGTCCCAGTCCTTGGTGTCGTACGACTTGGCGATCGTCACCTTGCCGTTGAGCTCGGACAGCGCGCCGGCCTTGAACTGCTTGCTGTTCGGGTCGGTCGGCGAACCGTTGATCATGATGACCTTGTCGGAGGTGTCGGCCTTCGACCCCA
Organism: Streptomyces sp. NPDC001617; assembly: GCF_053596855.1. Classification (NCBI taxonomy): domain Bacteria; kingdom Bacillati; phylum Actinomycetota; class Actinomycetes; order Kitasatosporales; family Streptomycetaceae; genus Streptomyces; species Streptomyces sp. NPDC001617. Next base: position 34,701 of record NZ_JBSFHA010000054.1, on the reverse strand, counting down.
GGGCGTCCAGGAGCGTACGCGCCTGCACCTCGCCCACCAGCTCGTTGTCGAAGGAGACGTACGCCTCGATCGGGCCCTCGGCCAGCCGGTCGTAGGCGATGACCGGGATGCCCGCGTCCTTGGCCTTCTTCACCTGGGTGGCGATGGCGTGCGAGTCGACGGCGTCCAGCACGATGATGTCGACCTTGTCGTCGATCATCTTCTGCATCTGCTTGGTCTGCTTGGAGGCGGACGACCCGGCGTTGGCGTACGCGACGCGACCCTGGTTGTGGGTGAGCTCCAGGATCTTCTTCTTCATGATCGGGTAGTCGAAGTTGGTGTAGCGGGTGTTGATGGTGTCCGGCATCAGCACGCCCACCGTGAGGTCGTTGCCCTTCGTCGGGCTCGCCGAGCTGCTGTCCCCCGACACGTTCAGCATGCCGCAGCCGGCCAGCGACAGGGTCATCGTGGACGCTGCCACGGTTATGGCGATACGACGCGTGGGGCTGCTGCTCACTGGCCTGCTCACTTCTGATGCATTCGGGACGGACGCGACTGATTCGGGACGTGACTGGAAAGCCAACGCGGAGCCGCCCCCGGGCGTCAAGCGGAACTACTTAACGAGTGCGCAACGCCACGCTCAGCTGACCATGTGAAGACATGGCGGAACCCCCTCCAAACGCCCTTTACCGACCCTCCACTCGACGCCCGGCAGGAGGAAGGAAAAGATCCGCATATCCAACCCGATTCCCGGTGGTTCGACGATCGGGCCAGCTCCGGGCCCCACCCCCGGCTCGACCGAATGACCGAACAAACCCAGCCACTCACACGACGGTCAATGGCATGCAAAGATCCGTCCCACCAAATGCCCTACAGAAGGACCGACTTGAAACCGGCCGGACGCGCGACCGCCGCGGCACAGACGCGAAAGGGGCGGGGTGGCCGCTGGGCCTCCCCGCCCCTTCCTCATCTGCGCCTGTGCGCCTAGTCCTTGGCCTTCTTCGGCCGCCACACCACCAGCGCGCTGGTCTGCTGCACCTCCTGGTACGGCACCAGGTCGCGGCGGTACGACGCGTGCACCGCCGCCTCGCGCTGCTGCATCGCCGCCGCCGCGCCGTCCACGGCCGCCTGGAGTTCGACGACACGCTGCTGGAGCGCGGCGACCTGGTTCTCCAGTTCGATGATGCGCTTGATGCCGGCCAGGTTGATGCCCTCGTCCTGGGACAGCGCCTGCACCGTGCGGAGCAGTTCGATGTCCCGGGCCGAGTAGCGGCGGCCCCGCCCGGCCGTGCGGTCCGGGGAGACCAGGCCGAGGCGGTCGTACTGGCGAAGGGTCTGCGGGTGCAGGCCGGAGAGCTGGGCCGCCACCGAGATGACGTAGACCGGGGTTTCCTCGGTCAGTTCGTACGGGTTGCGTCGACGGCCGTCCATCTCTCTCATACTCCCTTCGCGGCCTGGAACAGCTCCGCCCGCGGGTCCTCGCCCGCGGTCGCCTCGCGATACGCCTCCAGTGCGTCACGAGCCTTCCCCGTCACGTCCTTCGGGACACTCACCTCGACGGTGACCAGCAGGTCGCCGCGGGTGCCGTCCTTGCGGACCGCGCCCTTGCCCCGGGCACGCATGGTGCGGCCGTTGGGCGTGCCCGGCGGCAGCTTCAGGGTGACCGGCGGTCCGCCCAGGGTGGGGACCCTGACCTCGCCGCCGAGCGCCGCCTCCGCGAAGGTCACCGGGACCGTCACCGTGAGGTTGTCGTCCTTGCGGCCGAACACCGGGTGCGGGGAGACATGGACCGTGACGTACAGGTCGCCCGCGGGACCGCCCCGTTCGCCGGGTGCGCCCTTGCCGCGCAGGCGGATGCGCTGCCCGTCGGAGACACCCGCAGGGATGCGGACCTGCATGGTGCGGGACGACTTGGCGCGACCGCTGCCCGAACAGACCTCGCAGGGGTTCTCCGCGATCAGGCCGCGGCCCTTGCAGTCCGGGCAGGGGTCGGTGAGCGAGAAGCCGCCGCCCGAACCCCGGGCGACCTGGCCGGTACCGACGCACGTCGGGCACACCCGTGGGTTGCCGTTCGCGTCGCCGGTGCCGGAGCATGCCTTGCACGGGGCCTGCGAGGTCATGCGCAGCGGAACCGTCGCGCCCTCGATCGCCTCGGTGAAGTTGAGGCTGACCTCGGTGTCGATGTCCTGGCCGCGCCGGGGCTGCACCCGGGTCGTACCGGAGCTGCCGCGGTTGAACAGGCCCCCGAAGACGTCACCGAGTCCGCCGCCGAAGCCGCCGGAACTCCCGCCGCCGCCCTGGGCGCCGCCTCCGAAGAGGTCGCCCAGGTCGAAGTTGAAGGAGCCGCCCGCGCCGCCCGGCCCCGGGCGGTACCCGCCGTTGCCGAAGAGGGCGCGTGCCTCGTCGTACTCCTTGCGCTTCTTGGGGTCACCGAGGATGTCGTTCGCCTCGGAGATCTCCTTGAAGCGCTCCTCCGCCTTGGCGTTGCCCTTGTTGGCGTCCGGGTGGAACTCGCGGGCGAGCTTCCGGTACGCCTTCTTGATCTCGGCCTCGGTGGCGTCCTTGGGGACGCCGAGGACCTTGTAGTAGTCCTTCTCGATGAAGTCCTTGGTGCTCATCCTCGACGCTCCCCCTTTCCGGTGTTCCGCTCACTCTCTACGACTTCAGCCCTCCTCAGGGCCGTTGTCCTTGTCGTCGCCGGCCGCCGGAGCCTCGTCGGCCCCCTCGGCCTTGACCGTCTGCGCGCCCGGCTGGGGCTCGGCGACGGCCACCCGCGCGGGGCGGATGGTGCGCTCGCCGATGCGATACCCGGGCTGCAGAATCGCCACGCACGTCGTCTCGGTGACGTCCGGCGCGTAACTGTGCATCAGGGCCTCGTGGATCGTCGGGTCGAAGGGCTCGCCCTCCTTGCCGAACTGCTGCAGACCCATCTTCGCCGCGACGGTCTCCAGCGACTCCCCGACGGACTTGAATCCGCCGACGAACTCGCCGTGTTCCCGCGCGCGGCCGATGTCGTCGAGCACGGGCAGGAGTTCGGTCAGGAGGTTCGCGATGGCGATCTCCTTGACCGTGATCCGGTCCCGCTCCACGCGGCGGCGGTAGTTCTGGAACTCGGCCTGGAGCCGCTGGAGGTCCGTCGTGCGCTCGTCGAGCGCCTTGCGCACCTGGTCCAGCTGGGCCGTCAGACCGGCGATCTGTACTGCTGCGTCCCCGGCCGGGGCCGCCCCCTCCCCGTTGGAGGAGGGAGCGGCCTTCGGCTCGGCGTCGTCGGGGGTCGCGCCGGAGGGGACGTCGGGCTTCTCCTCGAAGCCCGGGGTCTCCTCCGTCACGCGGCACCGTCCTTGCGCTCGTCGTCCACGATCTCGGCGTCGACCACGTCGTCGTCGGCCTTGGGCGCCTCGTCATCGGCGGACGCGCCACCGGCGGCCTGCGCGGCCTGGGCGTCGGCGTACATGGCCTGGCCGACCTTCTGGGAGACGGCCGCGACCTTCTCCGTGGCGGTGCGGATCTCGGCGGTGTCCTCGCCCTTGAGCGCGGTCTTCAGCTCCTCGACGGCGGCCTCGACCTCGGTCTTGACCTCGCCGGGGACCTTGTCCTCGTTGTCCTTGAGGAACTTCTCCGTCTGGTAGACGAGCTGCTCGCCCTGGTTGCGGGTCTCGGCGGCCTCGCGGCGGCGGTGGTCCTCCTCCGCGTACTGCTCGGCCTCCTGGCGCATCCGGTCGACCTCGTCCTTCGGCAGCGAGGAGCCGCCGGTGACGGTCATCTTCTGCTCCTTGCCCGTGCCCAGGTCCTTGGCGGTCACGTGCATGATGCCGTTGGCGTCGATGTCGAAGGACACCTCGATCTGCGGGACGCCACGGGGCGCCGGCGGCAGACCGGTCAGCTCGAACATACCGAGCTTCTTGTTGTACGCCGCGATCTCGCGCTCGCCCTGGTAGACCTGGATCTGCACGGACGGCTGGTTGTCCTCGGCGGTGGTGAAGATCTCGGACCGCTTGGTCGGGATCGTCGTGTTCCGCTCGATGAGCTTGGTCATGATGCCGCCCTTGGTCTCGATACCGAGGGACAGCGGGGTCACGTCGAGGAGCAGGACGTCCTTGACCTCACCCTTGAGGACACCGGCCTGGAGCGAGGCACCGATGGCGACGACCTCGTCCGGGTTCACACCCTTGTTGGCCTCCTTGCCGCCGGTCAGCTCCTTGACGAGCTCGGCGACGGCGGGCATACGGGTGGAGCCACCGACCAGGACGACGTGGTCGATCTCGTTGATCGAGATGCCGGCGTCCTTGATGACGTTGTGGAACGGCGTCTTGCAGCGCTCCAGCAGGTCGGCCGTCAGCTGCTGGAACTGAGCCCGGGTGAGCTTCTCGTCCAGGTGCAGCGGACCCTCGGCGGAGGCCGTGATGTAGGGCAGGTTGATCGAGGTCTCGGTGGAGCTCGACAGCTCGATCTTCGCCTTCTCCGCAGCCTCACGGAGGCGCTGGAGGGCCATCTTGTCCTTGCCGAGGTCCACGCCGTGACCGCTCTGGAACTGCTGCACCAGGTAGTCGACGACGCGCTGGTCCCAGTCGTCACCACCGAGGTGGTTGTCGCCGTTGGTGGCCTTCACCTCGACGACGCCGTCGCCGATCTCCAGCAGCGAGACGTCGAAGGTACCGCCACCGAGGTCGAAGACGAGGATCGTCTGGTCGTCCTTGTCGAGGCCGTACGCGAGCGCGGCCGCGGTGGGCTCGTTGACGATACGAAGGACGTTCAGACCGGCGATCTCACCGGCTTCCTTCGTCGCCTGACGCTCCGAGTCGTTGAAGTAGGCCGGGACGGTGATGACCGCGTCGGTCACCTTCTCGCCCAGGTAGGACTCGGCGTCGCGCTTCAGCTTCTGCAGGATGAAGGCGCTCATCTGCTGCGGGTTGAACTGCTTCCCGTCGAGCTCGATCTTCCAGTCCGTGCCCATGTGGCGCTTCACGGAGCGGATGGTCCGGTCCACGTTCGTGACCGCCTGGCGCTTGGCGACCTCGCCGACCAGCACCTCACCGTTCTTCGCGAAGGCGACGACGGACGGCGTGGTCCTGGCACCCTCGGCGTTGGTGATGACGGTGGGCTCGCCGCCCTCCAGAACGCTGACGACGGAGTTAGTCGTGCCCAGGTCGATGCCGACCGCACGTGCCATGGTGATTTCCTCCAGCTGACTTGAGTGGAACGGACTCAAGTGTGCATGACGCCCGGCAATGGGTCAACAGACCTGAGTCATGGGGACTCAACTCTTATCCGTTCCTTACACGCAACTGGCCTGTGACCTGCGATGATTCAGACCCCCTAGGGGAAGAACCAGGGACCCGAACGAGTGCGAGGACGAGGGCCACGACCCCCGCCCCGACCCAGAGCACCCCGGACCCGGCGACCCACCCCATGTCCACGAGCACCCCGACGAGCACCCCGGCGAACACCGCGAGCCCGAGCACCACGGTGACCCCCTGCGGGGTCAGCCCCAACCGCCGCAACCGATGGGCGAGATGGTCGGGCCCGCGCCGCAACAAGGGCCTCCCGGCCAGCTGCCGCGACAGGACCACGAGGAGTACGTCGGCCGCGGCGACGGCGGTGAGCGCAAACAGCACGCCCGCAGTGGAGGCGAGCCCGTACCCGGCCCGCGTGAACACGGCGGAGGCGGCGAGCACGAACCCCGCGAACAGCGACCCGCACGCACCCAGCCCCACGCGCGCGGGATGCCAGTTGTGCATGAGGAACCCGGTCAGCGCGGCGGCGAGCACGCTCAGCAGCACCGCGAGCCCGTCCATCACCTCGACGGCGGCACAGACCCCGACCCCGAAGGCGGTGAGCACCCCCGCGGTCCCGGCCAGCGCGTCGGCGTGATCGAGCGCCCGAAAGGAGAGGGCGACAAAGGTGACCCACCCGACGGCGAGCAGCCCGCCACCGATCCCCGTCTCCCCGTACGGCACCACACAGGCCGCCGCCACGGCCGTACCGGCGACCAGCACGCGCGCCTTGACGCGCCGCACGTCGGCGACGAGCCCCAGCGCGGCGACACCCGCCCCCGCGACCAGCAGCCGACCCACCCCACCACCGAGCCGGGCGACCCCCACCCGGTCCCCGGCGACGGCGACCAGACAGGTGGCGAGCACGACGGCCACACCCCCGAAGAGCGGCAGGGGCCGCTGGCGCCGCCGGTCGACGACGCCCAGGCGCAGAGCAGCCACCCGACCGAGGGCACTGAGCAGGGCGGCGAGGAGCAGGGCGGAGGTGGCGGCGACGATCCCGTAGAGCACGGATCTAAGTTAGGCGCGAATGCACCAATTTGTTATGAATAACACGATCGGATCGTCGTGAACCTTTAAGGCGACCCTCAGCGATCCAGATCACTGCACGCCTGGCTACAGTGCGATGGAAGATAAGGGTAGTCTCAGACGGACTGCATAAGTTACCGCTTAGTAATAACCTCGCAGGCCCGAGGGAGCCCCCCATGCAACTCGCCGCGATCATCGTGTCGCTGGTCCTGACCGTGATCGGCGTTGCCCTGCTCGCACGCGCCATCGGTCAGTTCGTCCGGTACTTCAAGCTGGGCCAGCCGGTGCCCGCGGGTACCCGCACCGGCAACCCCTACCAGCGCAGTGTGACGCTGGTGAAGGAGTTCCTCGGGCACACCCGGATGAACCGCTGGGGCATCGTCGGCTTCGCCCACTGGTTCGTGGCCATCGGCTTCCTGACGCTGCCGCCGACCCTGGCACAGGCCTTCGGTCAGCTCTTCCAGGCCGACTGGACGCTGCCGGTCGTCGGCGACTGGCTGCCGCTGGAGATGTACACCGAGTTCATCGGTGTGATGACGGTGCTCGGCATCGTCGTACTCATCGCGATCCGCCTGTCGAACCTGCCCTCGCGCCCCGGCCGCAAGTCCCGCTTCGCCGGCTCCAAGTCGGGTCAGGCGTACTTCGTCGAGTACGTCATCCTCACCATCGGCCTCGCGATCTACGTGCTGCGCGGCCTGGAGGGCGCGATCCACCACGTGGACGGCTACGACGCCTCGTACTTCGCGTCGTACCCGCTGGTCCTGGCCTTCAAGGGGCTCTCGGTCTCCGCGCTGCAGAACCTGGTCTACCTGGTCGCCATGATCAAGATCAGCGCCTCGTTCATCTGGATGATCGTGGTCTCGCTGAACACCAACATGGGTGTGGCCTGGCACCGCTTCCTCGCGTTCCCGAACATCTGGTTCAAGCGCGAGTCCGACGGCGGTACGGCTCTCGGCGCGCTGCAGCCGATGACATCGGGCGGCAAGCCGATCGACTTCACCGACCCGGGTGACGACGACGTCTTCGGCGTCTCCCAGGTCGAGCAGTTCTCCTGGAAGGGCCTGCTGGACTTCTCCACCTGCACCGAGTGCGGCCGCTGCCAGTCGCAGTGCCCCGCCTGGAACACCGGCAAGCCCCTCTCCCCCAAGCTGCTGATCATGTCGCTGCGCGACCACGCGCACGCCAAGGCCCCCTACCTGCTGGCCGGCGGCGGCAAGACCATGGAGGGCGAGGAGAAGGCGTCCGAGGAGCAGCTGGCCGGTGTGCCCGCCGCGGCTCTGGCCGAGGCCGAGCGCCCGCTCATCGGCACCGTCGAGGAGAACGGCGTCATCGACCCGGACGTCCTGTGGTCCTGCACCACCTGCGGCGCCTGTGTCGAGCAGTGCCCGGTGGACATCGAGCACGTCGACCACATCGTCGACATGCGCCGCTACCAGGTGATGATCGAGTCCGCGTTCCCGTCCGAGGCGGGCACGATGCTCAAGAACCTGGAGAAGAAGGGCAACCCCTGGGGCCTGGCCAAGAAGCAGCGCCTGGAGTGGCTCAAGGAGGTCGAGTTCGAGGTCCCGGTCGTCGGCCAGGACATCGAGGACCTCACCGAGGTCGAGTACCTGTACTGGGTCGGCTGCGCCGGCTCCCTCGAAGACCGCGCCAAGAAGACCACCAAGGCCTTCGCCGAACTCCTCCACATCGCGGGCGTCAAGTTCGCGATCATGGGCGGCGACGAGAAGTGCACCGGTGACTCCGCCCGCCGCCTCGGCAACGAGCCCCTGTTCCAGGAGCTCGGCATGGAGAACGTCATGGCGCTGAACATGGCGTTCGGCGAGGAGCTCGACGACGACGGCAAGGTGGTCCCCGAGTCCGCCAAGCCGAAGTCGGCCAAGAAGATCGTCGCCACCTGCCCCCACTGCCTCAACACCATCGGCAACGAGTACCCGCAGCTCGGCGGCGACTACGAGGTCATCCACCACACCCAGCTGCTCCAGCACCTCGTCGACGAGGGCAAGCTGGTCCCGGTCACCCCGGTCGAGGGCATCATCACCTACCACGACCCCTGCTACCTGGGCCGCCACAACAAGATCTACAGCCCGCCGCGCGAGATCATCGCGAGCGTCCCCGGTCTCCGGAACGAGGAGATGCACCGTCACAAGGAGCGCGGCTTCTGCTGCGGCGCCGGCGGCGCGCGCATGTGGATGGAGGAGCGGATCGGCAAGCGCATCAACAACGAGCGCGTCGACGAGGCCCTGTCCCTCAACCCGGACATCGTCTCCACTGCCTGCCCGTTCTGCCTCGTCATGCTCACGGACTCGGTCAACGGCAAGAAGGCTGCGGCTGAAAGCGGCTCCGCCGCGGGCGTCAAGCCCAAGGAGTCCATCCAGGTCGTCGACGTCGCCCAGCTGCTCCTCGACTCCGTGAGGACGCCGGTGGATCCCGCCGGCGAGGAGAAGACGGAGAGCGCACCGGAGCCGGAGCCGGTGAAGTAGGTTCTACGGCCATTGCGGCGCCCCCATGCCCTGCGTGGACGTGGGGGCGTCGGCGTTTCAGTTCAGGTGGGTCAGCCTCAGGCCGCGGCTCTCGGCGACGCGGAGGACGTCCCGGAGTGCCTCGGCCAAACGCTCGGCGAGGAAACGGAGTTCACCGGGTGGCGCGTCGGGGAGCAGGTCTCGGGCGTGAGCGAGGAGTTCCGTCCCCATGCCGAGTTGGATGGATTCGGTGGCGTCGGCGAGGCGGGAGACAAGGCCGCCGTGGTCATCGGTGATCAGGTAGCAGGGCTTGCCCTCGGGCCCGAGCCAGGGCAGCAGGCGCGGGGATTCCGGCTCCATCAGGCGACCTCCACTCCGTGGATCCAGTACGGGCCGGGCATGTCCAACCCCAGGGTGGCCAGGGCGAGTTCGCGACGCCGTTGACGTTGTTCGTGGGCGGTGAGGTAGGGGCGTACGGCGATGGTGGCGGTGCCGTCGAGGGGGGTGGGGAGGCCGTATGGGCTGCGGTGGGTCGGGAGGGGCGACAACGCGAGAGGTGGTGCAGGGGGCTGCGGCGCGTGTTCGGTTCGGCGCGGGATGAGCAGGAGGCCCGTCCAGGCGAGGAGACGGTGGATAAGGTCGGTCACGTCATCAGCTCCAGTCAGTTCCAGCTGGTGGCCGCGCCCCCGGACGGCTCCACCCGTCGCGGGGGTCTTTCTTCGCGGTCTACTGCAGTCTACTGCGGTCGCGCGGTCTACCGCAGAGTTCTAGCGTCAACCGCATGAGCCCCGAGCTTGACCGCACACGGCCCGTCTGGCGCCAGGTTGCTGCCGCCGTAGAAGCCCGTATCGCCAGTGGCGAGTACCCGGTGGGCGCGCGCGTGCCGTCCGTCGTCGAACTGTCCAACGAGTTCGGCATCGCGGCCTCGACCGCGCAGAAGGCGCTGGCACACCTCAAGGCGGAAGGGCTCGTCCGAGCCGAGGTGGGCCTCGGCTCCTTCGTCACCCCGCAACCACCCGACCCCGCCCACCAGGACCCCTCCCCCGAAAAACCGTGACACTTTCAGGGAATCCGTCACACTTTTCCGGGACACCCACCCCGCCCCGGAGCCATGCTCACCGGCATGAGGACAGTCACCGTCTATCGCGCAGCGCTCGCCGCACTGGCCGAGCACGGGCCGCGACGCGTCGGCGTGACGCACATCGCCCGCCTGGCCGGCACCAACCGCACGTTCGTCTACCGGAACTGGGCCGGCCCCCAGGCGCTGCTCAAGGACGCCACGCTGCACGAGCTGCGACACGTACTGCATGAAGCCCGGGAGGTACCCGGACAGCTGCCGCCGACGCCCTGCCTCGCGGTCCGCAAAGTCGTCCGGGCCGCCGGCCTGCTGAGGGAACACCCGGTCGTCCGAGCCATGGCACGGACCGAGCCCCCGCTGACGTACGCCGCCGTTCTACGCCCGACCACCCCCTGGCATCAACTGGCCTGGCACTGGCTGAGCGAACATGTCACCGACCATCTGCCCCGAGGCGCCGAACAGGACACCACCACGCTCGCCGTACTCACCACGGCCCTGCCGTACGCACTCACCCCGCCCCCGATCCCAGAGCCCGCCTCCGAGAGGGCGACCGTGGACCTCAGACTCGGCCAGGCCCTGCACGCCTGCCTGGGTGCCCCGCTCAACTGCCCCGACTGCGAATCTTCGTAGGCAAACAAACCGGGGCCGGGGCCCGACGGCACCGACCCCACCGCATCGCGCGGGCGCTACGCGCCCTTCGGCCCCGCCTGCTGCACGACCTCGAAGGACCACAGCGTCGAGCCGCTGGCCGCCGGCTTCGGGCGCTCGGCGCCCTCGCCCCCACCCTGGTGGGCGGACTTCATCGACCCTTCCATCCAGGCCTTGAAGGACTCCTCGTCACGCCAGCGCGTGTAGACGAGGTAGGTGTCGGTCCCCTCGACGGGCCGCAGCAGCTCGAACCACTCGAACCCGTCGGAGTCCTCCACCGCGTGGGCCCGCGAGGCGAACCGCTTCTCGAGAACCTCCCGCTGCTCGGCGGGCACGGTCAGCACGTTGATTTTTACTACGCTAGGCACATGACACCTCTCGTCAAACGGGGCCCCGACTGGACTCCTAATCTGGACCATGTGCGCGCAGTGTCCTACATCCGACAGTCAAGGAAGCGTGAGGACGACTCCGCGTCGTCCCCCGAAGCACAGCGGATCAAGTGCGAGGCGCTGATCACGGCCAAAGGCTGGGACAACGCGGGCCACTTCGCCGACGTCGGCAAATCCGGCTGGGACCCCAAGGTCGTCCGGCCGGAGTTCGAGGAGATGATGTCCGCCGTTCGTTCCGGGCACGTAGACGCAGTGGTCGTGTTCTCGCTGTCCCGCCTCACTCGGCAGGGTGCCCTTGAGGCCATGCTGATCAATGAGGAGTTGGCCAAACACGGCGTGCTGCTCGTCAGCGTGGAAGAGCCTTACCTGGACACGTCCACCCCCATGGGCGTCGCGATCTTCGGCCTTATCGCCGCGTTGGCCCAGCAAGAGTCCGACATGAAGTCGGCGTACATCACGGCGACGAAAGAGACGCTGAGGGCAGCGGGTAGCCACGTGTCCGGCATGGCCCCGTACGGCTTCCAGTCGACGCGTGAGCCGCGCGGGGAACTGGTGGTGGTCAGGCTGGTCCCCGATCCCGCTGAGGCCCCGTACGTGCGCGACATGGTGACCTGGGCGCTGGGCGGCATGACCGCATCGGCCATGGCTCGCAAGCTGAACACTGAGGGCGTACCGACCAAAGCAGCGGACATGTCGGCGCGTGTGACCGCCCGCCGGGCCCGAGGCATCAGCCAGCCGCTGGAGCGTACGACGTGGGTGTCGTCCACGGTGCTCCGCATCCTCCGTGACCCGCGCCTTGCTGGCTACGCTGCCGAACGCCAGGGGACCAAGCGCGTCATCCTGCGCGACGACTCAGGGGCCCCGCTGGCTGCACATGAGCCGATCATTCCGCCGGATGACTGGTGGCGCCTTCAAGACGTCCTCGACGGCCGTGCTCCCCAGGTGGTCCGCCAGGGTGGCCGCTCGGTGCCGTCTCTGCTGGGTGGCGCCGGGATGCTCTTCTGCGGCGTCTGCGGGTCTTCCATGGTGACCGACCGGAGGGAGGGTAAGCGGCTCTATCGGTGCAACCGGGCCCAGTCCGGCGCCGTACCGGGGCACGGTGGTTTGGCCATCAACATGGACGTCGCCGACGACGTGGTGGCCCGTACGGTGTGGTCCCGCCTGACAGCGCTGGACCCCGAAGATCTCGAATGGCTCGCCGAGGCCGCACGCCGGTTTGCAGCGCAAGCGGACACGGGTGAGCGGCAGGCCGAACTAGCAGCCGCCCGCGCTGAGTTGGAGCACGTACGCGAAGCGCTCCGCACGCTGTATGTCGACCGGCAGGCAGGCTTGTACGCGGGTGCCGTGGGTGACCAGATGTTCCGTGAGTCCGTGGAGCGGTTGACAGCGCACGAGGCGCGAACGGCCGGACGCGTGGAAGAACTGGGAACCGCCGAGGCTGGCACGGTTGCGATCCCCTCGGAGTGGACGGACCCGGAGGGAGACCCACTGGGGCCAGAGTCGACGTGGGGCAGTTGGGGCCTGGAGGACCGGCGTAGCTTCTTGGCGTTCTTCGTTGACCGCATCACCATCGCTAAGTCCATCGGCCGCGGCCGGAACGCGAACACGGAGGATCGGGTGACTGTGCACTGGGCAGAGGCTCCAATCAGCTAGGCGCCTGAGCGCCGTCTACGGCCCGTTGCTGGAATCCCTCCGGCGGCGGGCCGTGGGCGTTGCTGCGGGCATTGCGGCCCTGTGGATGGCGTCGGCCGGTGACGAATGACGATGGTGACACCGTTCCCGGTTTGCCCTACAGCGGTAGATGTTCATATTGGTCTCTCCTTTCACCTATTCCGGCGTTGACCTGGAGTTTTGTGGGTCCATTGAGTCACCTAAGGGTTGACCTTTGGTCCACCTTCGGTCACGTATCGGGGTCCTCGGTCGCTTCGCGATCGTGGGGGCAGCGGGAAGGCGTGGCTCGGACGCAACTACAGAGAGTCGGATCTTGAGAAAGTACATAGACGACGTGGCCGCCCGTCGCGCGCTGGAGACTGCCGCCCAGCATGCTGACAAGGCTCGTGACCCACTGCCGTTCGTGTGGACGGGGGCAAGTTGGGCGACGCCCGGCGGGGAGTGGCGGGATCTTCCGCTGATTCGCAAGGGTGTGGGGGACTGGCTGGCGGACGTGGTCGCCGGGCTGCGCTGGCACTACGCCCCTGCCATTGAGGCTGGAGAACGGCGCGCAGATTTGGAGCGTCAGGCAGACACCGTCGACACCAGTGCGCTGCTCACCGAAGTGGGAGCACGGGCGCCCTTGCACCAGGAAGCCGCGTCTCTGCGCCAAGCTGCTGCCGCCATCACCACTCCCCCGGCTCCGTTCGCGCTGGAAACCCTGCAATCGCTCGACACCGTGGCGTCCGAGATGCTGTCGGCGCCCGACGGCCGCGCGACCCACCTCCTGTCACTGGCTTCACAGTTCGACGCCTTCCGGGCTCCGCTGCGCGATCCGGCTGAGTGGGTCAAGCGTCTCGGCACGGCGCCACACAGCGTCCACGTGCGCACGTCTGCCGTTTGGGAAGCGTTCTGAGCCGGTGCTTGCCCGCTCGCTGGGGACCACCGGGGGTAAGCGGGCGCTGTTCGCTGCGATGGACGGTCGCTTTGGCGCGCGCCGGAAGCTGGCCGGATACGAGGGTTGGCGGGGCGTCGCGCTGGACGACTGACCGTCGCTGGCGTGCGGCACGGGGGGTCTGGAACGGCACGGCACCCGGCAGCCCGACGGACGTTCAGGGCCCCGCCTGCCCGTCCGCCCCGCCCTCCGGCGTCGGCGCCCCCGCCGCCCCCACCCGAAGCTGCTCGGTGATCTGGACGAACGCCGAGCGCAGGTGTTCCGGGATACCGAGGGCGGCCGCCGCCTGTTCGGCGGAGAGGGCGGGGGCGCCGGGGGACGGTGATACGGCCGTCGGGGGCGCCGGGGACTGGGGCAGGTCCTCCTCCGTCAGCTTGCCGGAGCGGATCAGGACGTCCCGGACAGGGACGCGCAGGGCGCGCGCGAGCCCCCGCATCGTGTCCAGGTCGGGCATGCTCTGCCGCTGGAGCAGTCTCGTCACGGCCGCGCGGTGCACGCCGGCGTCCTCGGCCAGCTTGGTCTTGCCGCCGCCGCGCGGGCTGTCGATGTCGTAGCCGCGCGCCCGCATCACGTCCTCGATCCAGGCGGCGAATTCCTCGATGTGCTCGGCGTCGCTCTTCATGAGTGGGTGCTCCCCTTGTCCCTCGCTGACGTGCTCACTTTAGCGCTCGCGCGCACGCGAAATATGTGGTTGCGCGCACGCATCAGTAAGAATCCAGTGAGGCGGCGGGTTGATTCGTCCGCTTACAGCAGGTTCGTTCGCTCCGCATATGCCGATTGCGCGCGCACCCGCAACATGACAAGCTAGGTGCGCACACGCAACAAACTTCGCCTCACGCACGATGGGAGCGCTCCGCCATGCCGAACGACCTCGCCACCCGGGACACCACCCGCGCAGCCCACTGGATCCGGATTCTGATACGCCAATTCCCTGAGCTTCTGGATGAGTTGGCGCCGGGCGGGCGCAGCCCCGGCGTCCTGGTTTCCCGTACCCGGGGCGGCGGTGGCGGCGTGGGCTCGGCTCCCGTTCGGCTCCATGTCTCCGACGCCGTACGGGACATCACCGACGGTGTGGTCGAACTGGAGGAGGCCGTCCGGGACAGGCTCGGGCTCGGGAGGGCGGCGCGGGTCGGGGTTCCCGAGCGGCTGGCGCGGATCGCGTTACTGCTGGACCAGGTGGCCGACCACCCGGTTCTCGCACGTCACGTCCTCGACGAGTGCCGCCGTATGGCCCGGCGTTGTGGGCGCACCCTCGGCACTCCCGAGGCGATGGTGAGGGTCGAGGGACGCTGCCCCTGGTGCGATTCCGTCTCCTTGCGCGCACTGCCGGCCGCGGGGACGGTGCTCTGCGTCAATCCCGGGTGCCGGTGCGGTGATCCGGAGTGCGGGTGCTCCGACGACCCGGCGCACAGGCACAGTTGGGACGAGGAGGAAGGGGTGGGCCGATGACCCTGGTGACCGGCGCAACGGCCGCCGAGGAAGCGGGAGTTGCCCCGGCGACCGTACGGAAGTGGGTTCAGCTGGGGCGGTTGACGGCCGCCGGGCGGCAAGGGCGTACGCATCTCTTCCGGTTGGAGGACGTGTTCGCCGCGGAGCGGGCCGCGCGGGGGCGGTCCGCTCGTAACTGACGTACGGAACAAGCCTGTTGCCCCGTCGTGCCCCTGTGGTGAGGCGGGGCCACCTGCGTTTTCAGGAGACACCAGAGGTTCCGGAAAACGCATGTTGCGCTCGCGCTCGCAACATGTCACAGTTGGTGCAGCGGCGGAGCTGTATCCACCGCCCCTCCACAGAAGCACCGCGAAGGGAGGCCATCCCGTGGCCAATCCGACGGTCACCTTTCCCGACGTCGAGCGACTCGTCGTCGACTTCCTGACCGACCGCGCCGAACTCGCCGCCGCCACCGTGGACAACGTCCCGCCGGCCGGCTTCGACGGCACCCAGCAGGTCGTCCTGGTCTCCCGCTCCGGCGGGGCCTGGATCGACGACCAGCATCTCGACACGCCCCTGGTGGACTTCGAGGTCTACGGCCCCGACAAGACCACCGCCCACACCCTGGCCCTGACGGTCCGCGCCGCGCTCCTCGCGCTGCGCGGCACGCTCTACGGCACGGCGCGCGTCACCGACGTCGTCGAGGCCGACGGGCCGCGGTGGCTGCCGGACTGGAACCGGTCGGCGGCCAACCGTTACTACTCCACGGTGCGGCTGAGCATCCACACCGCCTGAGTTCCCCCTCATACCGGGCCCTGCCCTCCCGTTCCGAGACGGAGGCAGGGCCTTCGCCATGTCCCGGCACCGGCACCACCCCTCAACACCCAACCCATCAAGAGGAGTTACGCATGGCAGGCAACAACGCAGGCGAGATCCGCGTCGCCGGCACCGGCCGCATCCTGGTCGCCCCGGTCGGTACGGCCGCGCCGGCCGACACCACCGCCGCGTGGGCGGCGGCCTGGAAGGACCTCGGCTACACCTCGCAGGACGGCATCAAGATCGCCAAGAAGGACAAGCTGGACCCGGTCGAGACCTGGCAGTCGGTCTCCCCGGCCCGGTTCATCTACTCGGACCGCGACCTGACCGTGAAGTTCCAGCTGCTGCAGCTCAACGAGGACACCCTGCCCTTCTTCATGGGCGGCGACGCCGTCGCCGAGACCGCCACCGGCTCGGGCATCTACAAGTACGACCTCGCCTCCGCCCCGAAGTTCAACGAGAAGGCGCTGGGCATCGAGTTCAGCGACGGCAGCGCCATCACCTACCGCTTCATCGTCCCGCGCGGCCAGGTCACCGACTCCGAGGAGCTGTCGCTGACCCGCACGGCCTCGATCAAGCTCGGCGTCACCTTCACCGCCCTGTCGGCCGACGACACCAAGCCGCTGGCCAGCTTCCTGATGAAGGACCCGGCGTACAGCGCGGCCTGACCCTCCCCCCTCCGTGAGTGGGCCGGGGCGCACCACACCTTCCCGCGCCCCGGCCCCTCCGCGCCCCACCCCTTCCCTGAACGGAGTTGATCCATGACAGGCTTCGACGTCGGCGCCGCCCGCGCCCAGCGCCTGGAGGCGCTCGGCCGCAGCTGGTCGTTCACCATCGACGGCGACACCTTCACGCTGCCCACCGAGCTGACCCGCAAGACCGCCCGCGCCCTGCGGGAGCTCGACGACAACGACGTGGACGGCCTGCTGGGCGTGCTGCTCGGCGAAGCCCAGTTCGCGCGCTTCGACCGGCACGAGGTCACCATGCAGGACATCGCCGCGATCATGGAGGCGTACGGCAAGGAGACCGGGCTCGGCCTGGGGGAAGGCTGAGCCTCGGCGAGTTCGTCGACGAGCACGCCGAGGCTCTGGAGGCGGACCTGCTCCGCCACTACGGCGTGGACCTGCTCGACTGGCACCGCGGCCGGCTCTCCGCACGCCGGCTCGCGGTGCTGGTCCGGCATCTGCCGTCGGACAGCGCGACGCTGCGCGAACTGCACGGCGAGGCGGCGGACTGGTCGGTCACCGACCACCTCCTCGCCGCCGCGGTCGACCAACTCGCCGAGGCCAACTGGATGTTCGCGACGGTCAACCGGGACGAGGACGCGGAGCCGTTGGAGTACCCGAAGCCGGTGCCGCGGCCCGGCACATCGACGTCGGCGGAGCCGCCCGTACCGGAAACGGAGCCCGACCCGCCGGCCGTCCGCAATCCCAGTCCCGCCGAACTGGCCCGGTTCTTCTCATAGTTCACCGGCTCAAGCAGCCCTCGTAGGAGCGATTCCCCATGACCCTCTACACCCCGCTCAACGGCCTCCCCTACCCCCAGTCCACCGACACCGCCAACCTCCCCCTCCACCTCCAGTCCCTGGCGGAGGGCATCGACGCCCGCACGATCCTCCGCTACGCCAACGCCGCCGCCCGGGATGCGGCGATCACCACCCCGGCCGCCGGCATGGTCGCCTGGCTGACGACACCCGGCACGCTCAGTTACTGCACGGGCTCCGCGTGGATCGCGCTCGGTGCCTGGAACACGTACACCCCGACCTGGACCGCCACCACGACGAACCCGGCGATCGGCGACGGCACACTGACCGGCAGGTACGCGGTCGTCGGGAAGGTCTGTCACTTCACCACGCTGGTGACGTTCGGTGCGTCGACGGCGTACGGCAGCGGGAGCTACAGCCTCGGTCTGCCGGTGACGGCGGGTGCGCTGGGCGGCCTGCCGCAGTTCCAGGGGATCGCGGCCATCAGCGGCGGACGTGCGCTGATCTCCTGCCAGCCGAACGCGAGCACCGGGGCGACGTCGTACACGCTCTGGGGCCCGGCCTCGGCATCGAGCCCGACGGCCACCCAGCTCGGCAGCGCCGGTGTGCTCGGCACGGCCTACGCGAGCGGCAACGTCATCCGGATCAGCGGTACTTACGAGGTTGCGTGAGACCGGTGTTATCGCCTGGTGATCACAGACCGGTCGGGTATCATCCCCAAGAGTAATCGCTCATACGTTCGAAGATGCGGTCGAGCGGGTGCGAAGGGATGGGGGCCGAGTGACCAAGAACGAGGGCACGGACACGGTGTGGGGCGGTACGGAGTACGCGGAGGCCACGACCGAGCTACGCCGAACGCTGGCCGAGCGACTGCGGGGCCGCCCGGTACCACCCGACCTCGTGGTCACCACACGATCGGAGATCGAGAAGCGGGAGTTCCGGGCGTACGGGCAGGGGTGGCGGGACCGGGGGGAGCACGAGGAGCGGCGCCGGGCGGATGCCGAGTCCGGGCGCGGGGCGTCCGACGGCGCGAAGGTGCTGCCGTTCCCCCAGCAGGGCTCGCAGCCCGCGCACCCGGCATCGCACACGCACCCGTCCGTCCCCTCGACGGCCCGCCCGCACCCCGATGACGAACCGTCGTGAGCGGCGGTGAGAGCGGAGCCGGTGGGACGGAAGTCGACCGTCGACACCCGCGATCACTTCGGTCATCATGAGGTCCGGTCCGCCGCACGGGGGTTGGGGGAGCAAGAGATGGGCACCGTCGTCTACCTGGTCGTCCTGGCCCTGGTACTGGCTGTTCTCGGCACCACCCTCGTCCAGTCCCGCCGCAAGTACCGGGCGGCTCAGCGCCTCGAGGAATCAGGCATCGAGACGGACGGCCTGTGCACCTCACTGTCCTGGAACGAGGACGAGGGATCCGTGCACTTCTCCTACACGCTGCCCGACGGCACGGAGCACTACGCCGAGTCGGTCGCGATGCGTCAGGTGTCCGTGGCCCCCGGAAACACCGTGAAAGTCGTGTACGACCCCCAGTCACCCGGGACGGCGGAACTGAAGAACCTCCTGGGGGCGGCGCTGGTGCACCACCGGCACATGGTGGTCGTCGTGGCACTCGGCCTGGCCGTTGTCGCGGGCCTGTTCGTCTTCCTCGCCGTCGCCGGTCTGGCCGCCCTCGGATAACCCGCGAACATCCCCTGCGACCCCTGCCCGGGCTTCGGGCGGGGGTTTTTCCATACATCCGTCCCGTGAGGAGGCTCCCATGGGTTCGAGTCCCATGCCCTACGACCCGAGTCAGGTGCGGTCGCTGGCCGCGCAACAGGCCCAGCAGACGGCCAACTCCGTGCTCGCGGCCCAGATGCCCAAGCTCAAGTCGGAGTGGCTGAAGGACGTCCAGGTCCAACTCACCAGCATGGGCGGCCAGTTCCTGAAGTTCGACACGTCACTTCTCAAATACGACGAGAAGGGCCTGTCCTTCGCGGGCAAGCAGCTCTTCCCGAAACTGTCGCTCCAGTACCTGGTCCACGGCAGGAGTGACGCGCGGAAGGAGGAGGCGAAGAAGCAGAAGGAGCGTGCGGAAGAGGAGGCCGCGCGGCTGGAGCGAGAGGCGGAGCGAGAGCGCGTCGCCCAGTTCGAGCAGGACATCAAGCATCAGGTCGACCGCGCCAAGTCCGCGTCCCGTCAGGCGCAGGACGTCGCCCACAAGGCACAGAAGGACGCCGAGCGAGCCGACAACCTGCTGCGCAGCGCCAACGGCAGCGCCCGCAGGGCGGCCGACAGCGCCTCCCGCGCCGGCCAGAACCTCGCCGCGCTCGAACAGCGGGTCCGGCAGCTCGAAGGCGTCCTGTGAATCCCGAAGGAGATGAGGAACCGTGGGTCTCGCGAGCTCACTGAACCAGGCAACCGCAAGCGTAGGACGATTCCGTACGGCGCTGAGCCAGGCGGGCGGGAGCGTGGGCACCCTGCGCCAGGCCGCCGGCACCGCCGACACCGCCGTGGGCCGTATCAAGTCGACGGCAGGACAGGTCGCTCCGGCTCTCACCAAGGTCAGGACCGGCTCCGACCAACTGGGCACCTCTCTCGGCAAGCTCAGGACCGACGCCACCCAGAGCGGCGGCGGTCTCGACAAGGCCCGTACCACCACCGACAAGCTCAAGGCCTCCTTCGACAAGCTCAAGTCCGCCGCCAAGGGCGCCCACGGTGAGCTGAAGGGGGTCAAGCAGCAGGCCGACGCCGTCGAGAAGTCCGTCGGGAAGGCCGCCAAGAACGCCGACAGGGGCGGGAAGTCCATGGGTGGGCTCGGGAAGGGCGTCAAGGGGGCGTCCCTCGCGCAGAAGGGGCTCAACCTCGCCATGGCCGCGAATCCGTTCGGCCTGGTGATGACGCTTCTCACGCCGCTCATCGCGCAGTTCGTCAACATGGACAAGATCACCGCCCTGCTGCAGAAGGGCGTCTCGTACGCCATGAAGCACATCGGGTCCGCGGTCGGCGGGTTGGTGAAGAACGCCGGTCCGCTGCTGCGCGGCCTCGGCAACGCCATGCTCGCGCCGATGACCGGCCTCGCCACCGCCCTCAACGGCCTGCTCGGCGCGCTCGCCGGCATCCACATCAGCATCCCCGACTGGGTGCCGAAGTTCGGTGGCCGTTCGTTCGGCTTCCCGCGGCTGCACGTGCCCGTCCCGCACCTCGCGGCCGGCGGCGTCGTCACCGCCCGCCCCGGCGGCACCCTCGCCCTGCTCGGCGAGGCCGGTGAGAACGAGGCCGTCGTCCCGCTGTCCAAGCTGGAGCGGATGCTCGGGCACGGCGGTGGACTGCGGACGCTCACGGCGGCCGTGGAGAAGCTCGCCGACCGGCCCGTCGTCGTGCAGGTCGACTCGCAGGAGATCGCCCGCGCGGTGTTCCTGGGGCAACGGCAGCTCGCCCGGCGGTAACCCGAGCAGCACACCCACCCCACGGTCGGCGGCTCACGCCCGTCGGCCCTTTTTCATGCCCCTGCCCCTGACCACGCCCACGCCCACGCCCACGCCCACGCCCACGCCCGCAGCCAGACCCCTCAGGAGCCCCCATGGGAAACCTCTGGATCGGCCCGCCCGGTGCCATGACCGAGATCGACCAGGCCGCCAAGTCCTACGACCGCAGCGCCGACCTGGGCGTCACGGAGTTCAAGTCGCTCGGCGGCCGGGTCACCGTCACCCGTAACCAGGCCCCCGTCCGCCGCCTCAAGCTGTCCTGGGACCTGCTCGCCCCCGTCCACGCCCGCGCCCTCGACCGCATCGCCCGCCGTGTCGACGGCCCCGGCCCGGTGTACGTCGTCGACCCGGCCGCCGGGAACGTCCTCGCACCCGCCCAGGCCGGCGGATCGGGCGTGCCCGGCGCGACCGACATCACCGGTCTCGCGCAGTGGTTCAAGACCACCAGCACCGGCACGGTCGCCGAGAGCACCACCGCCCCCGGCACCTTCACCTTCACCGCCGCCGACACCGCCGGCACCGTCGGCTGGCGCTGCACCGCGACCGTCGGCAACTTCCCCCTCTCCCCCGGACTGCAGGTCTCCTTCCGCGCCCCGACCGCCCTCGCCGCCCTCGGCACGGTGGTCGTCGGCGTGGACTTCAAGAAGGCCGACGGGACATACATCAGCTCGATCACCGCCACCGGCCCCCTCGTCACCGGCACCGCCCCGGCCGCCGCCGCCTTCGCCACCCCGACCGTCAGGCCCGGCACCGCCGGCACCTACCCCCTCGCCGGCGCCTGCCTCACCTACGGCGCCACGGCTACGGACGGCGTGCCCGGCGACGGGCTGCCGCCGATGTCGGTCACCGGCTACAGCGACGCCCCGGGCCGCCCGCTGCCGTACCGCAGCATGAGCCTCGACCTGGTGGAGGTGTCCGGTGCAGCAGGCTGACGACTCCACCGAGGCGGCGCTCACCGCGGGTGAACGGACCGTCCGGCACACCACCCGGCTCGGCGGCAGGGACGTCTCCGCGCAAGTGCAGTCCTGGCAGCTGGAGCGGTCGTACGCGACCGATCTGCCCGCCGCGATGCGCGCCTTCTCCGGTTCGTCCGCGGCCCAGCTCCAGGTCCAGCTCTCCGGGACCGGCGGCCGGTCGGCGCCCGAGCTGTACTCGCCGTGGGCCGACCGCACGAACGGCGACATCGCCCGTCCCGGGCAGTCCGTCGTCCACCAGGGCGGCGTCGGCACGGCGGGCACGCTGCCCGCGTTCCGCGGCACCGTCCGCTCCCGCAGCGCCGCCTCCGGCACCGACTCGCTCCAGGTCACGGCCCTCGACGGCGCGGAGCGGCTGCGCGGACCGGCCGTGCTGCCGAAGCCGTACGCGGGTTTCCTGCGGCAGCGCCCGGTCTCCTCGGCGACCTGGTGCGTGTCCGAACTGCTGCGCCAGGGCGGCCTGTACGCCTGCCCGCCGCCGCGCTACCCGGACTTCGTCGAGGGCAAGCCGCTGACCCTGGTGTACGCCACGCTGCACGGCGGGTTCGCCACGCCGTACGGCCAGCCGGAGATCCTGCCCGACCCGGCGACCTACACCTTCGGCCGCGCGGGCGCGCCGCACGAGATGGCGTTCGTGCCCAAGCAGGAGCAGATCAGGGCGAGTTGGTTCCCCAGGAGCCGGGTGACCGTGCCCGGCAGTCGGCTCTTCGCCGAGGTGTGGGTGAACAACTCGGTTCGGTACGACAGCACTTCGGGCGACGACGGGATCGGGAACGGCGATCTGGTCGTCGTCCAGCTGGAGTTGAACCGGAACGGTTCCAACACCGGGTTCCTGAAACTGCTCGTGAACTTCGCCGAGCGGTGGGTGCGGATCGCGTCCACGGATGTCTCCAGCGGCTGGTACTTCGAGTGGACGTGGCCCGCGCTGGGCCAGCGGGGCGTGTGGCACATCGGTGCGTATCTCGACATGAGCGGCGGCACCACCAGCGTCCAGCCGACGGTGCAGCCACGGCTCACCGCGCCCGACGGCAGCCAGCTCATCGGCGGTGTCGCCACGTTCAGCGACTCCTCGGCCGCCCAGCCGGCCTCCGAGCTGAGCCAGGTCAGCCTCTTCACCGACCTGCCGTCCGAATGCCTGCAGGTCACCAGCGGGATGGCGGCGATGCCGACGGCCGCCGAGTTCGCGCAGAGCTGGACGAAGAGCGTCGAACTCGACGACGTGATCCTGCCGTCGTACACGGTCCCCCGGGTCTCCGGCTCGCAGTGGGAGGTGGTCTCGCAGATCGCCAAGGCGAGCATGTCCACCGCCGAGCTCGACGAGCGGGGCGTCTTCCGCTGGCGCAACCACACCCGGTTCGCCACCCGGCCGGCCACCCCCGACCTCACCCTCACCAGCGTCCGGGAGATCGCGTCCCTGACCGCGACGGAGGAGATCGACGCCTGCCGCAACTACTGCACCCAGCCCTACAAGGACTGGACGGGCATCTCCGGCGTCTCCGGCACGACTCTCCAGGACGATGTGATCCGGGTGCTCAAGCCCGGCGCCACGACCACCGTCAAGTACCTGATGTCGGACGACGAGTACGACATCAGCCCGCCCGGCACCGACGACGACACCGGCGCCACCCCCGGCACCAACGTCCGCTTCGGCACCAGCCCTTCGGGCGGCACCGCCGTCAAGGGCATGGTGGACATGCTGGTCCGACGCGAGGACGGCTACCTGGTCGTCCGGTACGGCAACCGCAGCACCCAGACCCTCTACACGGTCACCACGGCGGGCAAGCCGTCCTTCTATCTGGAGACGCTCAAGCCCAGCGCCGACCCGGTCGACCGCGAGGCCATCGCCCTGCTGGACGACCCCGCGAACGACCCGAACGGCGTGGCCAGCGAGAAGTTCTACGGCCGCCAGGAGTACACCGCCGACTCCACGGACTGGGTGCAGGACGCCGGCTCGGCGGCCGACCTCGCGCAGGCGATGCGCGCGGCAGGCGTGCTGCCGGTGCCGGTCATCGGTGACGTCGACGTGCTGTACGACCCACGCATCCAACTCGGCGACGCGGTACGGGTCGTGGACACCACGGGCGCCGAACTCGACACCCTCGCCTGGGTCGTCGGCATCCGCACCGCCGCCACCGCCGAGGGCGGTGTGCAGCAGACCCTGACCCTGCGCGGCATGGACCCCGGCGCCCTGCCCGCCGACTCCGGGCTCACCCCGGACGCGCCGAGCAACCCGGCCACCGTGACCTACGCGACGTACGCCTCGGTCGCCGCCGCCTTCCCGACGCTGGCGGACCTCACCACGTCGGGCCTGACCTGGGGCGAGATCGAGGAGGGCGCTCATGTCTGAGCCGACGACGGAAGTCGTGCTGGCCGAGGCGCAGTTGCAGCAGCTGGCCACGGCGGTGGCGACCAGCCTCACCGCGTACTTCGAGGCACGGGACGACACGCGGGTGGTCGCCACTCCGGTGGCGGTCACCGTCACGGAGGGGGTGGCGGAGGAGGAGCCGACGCCGACGGAGCCGGAGGAGACCGGCGCCGAGCGGGCCGAGGCGGCGAGCGGCGGCAGCACGGCGCCGGCGCCGGCACAGACCGACCCGGACACCGCCGCCACCGCCGAGGAGACCACCGGATGACCGCTCCGCCGCCGCCGACACCCTGACCGGCGCGAGCGGCGACCCGCTGGTGGCCGCGTTCACCGCGCCGCCGGGCGGCAAGTCCGGGTGGACCCGATCCTCTGAACCCCCTGAACTCCCCACCGCAGAAAGGCATTTCGCATGGCAACACCCCTGTCCGCCACCGCCTTCCGCGCCGCACTGCGCGCGGAGGGCGTCACCGTCGTCGAGCACGGCGACTGGTCCACCCACAACCGCGACTCCGTCGGCGCCTGGGGCCCGGTGGCCGGCGTGATGCTGCACCACACCGCCGGCACGAACAGCGTCTCCCTCTGCCGCACCGGCCGCTCCGACCTTCCGGGCCCGCTGTGCGTCGCGGTGATCGCCAAGGACGGCACAGTCCACCTCGTCGGCTACGGCCGCACCAACCATGCCGGATCGGGCTCGCAGGCCGTCTACGACGCCGTACGCGCCGCGACCGCCCTCCCGTCCCGCCCGGGCGTGGACACGGTCGACGGCAACGCCCACTTCTACGGCTTCGAGATCGAGAACCTGGGCAACGGCAAGGACCCCTACCCCGAGGCCCAGTTGGCGGCGGTCGAGCAGGTCGCGGCGGCCGTCTGCCGGACCCACGGCTGGAGTGCGAGCCACGTCATCGGCCACAAGGAGTGGACGACCCGCAAGATCGACCCGAGCTTCTCGATGGCGTCGATGCGCACACGTGTCGCCGGGAGACTGGGCACACGGGCAACGCCGGCGTACGAGCCCTTCCCGGGCGCCGCGTTCTTCACCGCCGGCCGCCGCAGCGCCGTCATCACGGCGATGGGCCGCCGCCTGGTCGCGGAGGGCTGCGGCCGCTACGAGGTCGGGCCCGGACCCGACTGGACGGCGGCGGACCGCCGTTCGTACGCGGCCTGGCAGCACAAGCTGGGCTACGGCGGCACCGACGCGGACGGCGTCCCGGGCGCCACGAGCTGGGCGAAGCTGCGGGTGCCGCGGGTGTGAGACACGCAGGGAAGCCGAGGAAGGGAAGACGGGAAAGGAAGCCCACGACATGAAGGACTCGACCCGCAGAGCACTCCGTACGACGTTCCAGACCGCGCTGGCGGTGGCGGCCGCGCTCCCTCTGCTCGCCGCCGCCCCCGGGCTCGCCGACCTCCCGGCGTTCGCGGTGCTGGTGGCGGCGGCGACCGCGTTCAGCCGGCTGATGTCGATGCCGGCGGTGGAGAACGCGCTGCCGTCCTGGCTGCGCAGGGAGGAGGAACCGTCATGACCACCCGAGAAGCCGAAGGGGTCGCCCTGGAGCTCGAACGCCTGCGCCGCTCCGTCGACGTCGGCTTCGCCACCACCCGCGGCGACCTCGCCCTCCTCCTCCAGCGCGCCGACCAGACCGACAAGACCCTCGGCGACCACGAGGACCGCCTCGACGCCCTGGAACGCGCCCGCTGGCCCCTCCCGTCCCTCGCGGCGGTGACGTCGTGCACGGCGCTGGGGCTCGCGCTGTGGGAGACGGTCGGCAGGTGACCGGATACGGCCGGCCCGCCCCCGGCACGGGCCGGCCGTCCTCAGGACACCGGCTGCCCGACCGCCGGCGGATTTCCCTCGCCCGGTCCGTCCGCGGTCATGCCTCCGCTGTCCCCTGTGCAGGAAGGCTGTCGCGGCATCTCGAACACGTGCATCATTACCCAGGCGTTGTCGACGGTGCTGACGAGGGAGACGGTGCGCGTGCGAAGAGGTGGGGCGGCGGTTACGGCATCGGTCTGCGGCTGTCTCCTTCTCCTCGCGGCCTGCGGCCCCGGCGCCGACGCGGGCGCCGCGAAGCACACCCCCGTACAGATCGCGAACGCCCCCGCCGAGCTGCCGATCCCACACGGCAAGGGCAGCAGGGTCGCCGTCGACTTCAACGGCGACGGTCACCGTGACCTCGTCCTCGACGACCTGGTGAAGGCCCAGAGCCACGCCGACGACGCCGGCATCGGCATCGTCTACGGCAGCGCGCACGGACTCACCCCGGGCGCCCGGCAGTTGCTGAGCCCCGCCAAGTACGCGGCCCGCACCAAGGGTCGGCTCCCGGCCGTCTTCGACGCGGAGGCGACCTGCGACCTGGACCGGGACGGCTTCACCGACGTGGTGGTGTCGACGGACCCGCCCTACGACGGCCAGGGACAGCCCCCGGTCCCCCTGCAGCTCCTCTACGGCTCCCCCACCGGCCTCACCCGCGCCGTCCCCCTCACCGTCCCGGCCCGCGCCCGCTTCGGCAACGACTGGCCCGACCAGCCGGTCTGCGGCGACTTCGACGGCGACGGCGCACAGGACCTGGTGCTGCACGCGTCGGCCGGTCAACTCACCTATCTGCGCGGCCCGTTCAGCCGTAAGGGAGCCCCCCGCGCGGCCGCCACCCCCCTCCCCGCCACCGGCGAACTCCCCACCGGCCCCGCGGCCGACGTGAACCGCGACGGATACGACGACCTCCTGGTCCGTACGACGGAGGGCTCGAGCAGGTCGTCCGTCGTCCTCGGCTCCCCCGCCGGCCCCACCCGCACCGGCGCCGCCCTCCCCGAGGGCCTCGACGTCGCCCTCGGCCGCTTCGGCAGGGGCAAGGCCCTGGACGCGGCGATCGGCACCCTGGACGGAACGTCCCTGCGCTACGACCTCCCCACCCCCACCCGGGCCACCCTCCCCTCCCCCGGCACCCTTCTCGACACCGCCGACCTCGACGGCGACGGACTCTCCGAACTCGTCTCCAGCGGCTCGGGGTTGAAGGTGTTCCGGGCCCGTGCCGCGGGCCTGACCGCGACCGGCATGGTGACCGTCGAGCCACCCGCCCACGGCACCACGAGGGTCGTCACGGCGGGCGACTTCGACGGGGACGGGCGGGACGACCTCGTCGTACGGACGTATGCGGGCGAGACGAAGGACACGGTCGCCGTCTATCCGGGCGCGAGCGCGAAGAAGGGGCTGCTGGCGCGGAAGCCGGCGGTCACCTTCTCGACGGCGGAGTTCCTGGCGGACGACTGACGTCACAGCAGGCGTCCCAGCAGGCCCGGAGAATTACCGAACTCCCGTACAACCCTTACCTCCCACCGGAGGTCTCCTCTCAGCGACCTCGTGCGACTCCGGGACCGGTCCGGGGATCGCCCCCGCCCTTTGGAGACGTCTTGACCACCCGTACCGGCACCGCCCTGCTGACCGCCGCCCTCCTCGCCTCCGACGTGAACCACGACGGCCGCGCCGACCTCACCGCGATCGGCGCCCAGGAGAACGATCCGGCGGGCGCCGCCTGGTTCCTGCCGGGAGCCGCGTCCACGCTCTACTCCACGACGGCGTCCACGAGCTTCGGCCCGACCGCACTCGGTCTGTCGACGGCCCAGGGAGGCGCGTTCGGCACGGACCTGGCGGGCTGAGCGCCCCTCCGGCACGGAGACCGATCGCCTCTCCCGCCACAACAGCCGCAGAACTTTACCGAAATCACGTACAACCCTTACTCCTCGCCAAGGGTCTCCTGATCGCCGCCCGACCTGTGTGAACGCCGGGACAACTCCCGGCGAACACAGGTCGACGCGCACCCCATCGACTGCGGATGCCCGCCAGGCATCCCCGCATGCTGCAGGAGACCTTGCATGCACAAGCCTCTGCGACTCGCCCTCGCGACGGCCTCCGCCGTCGCTCTGACGGGCGGTCTGCTCACCTTCTCGGCCGTGTCCGCCACGGCCGCGGACTCCACGCAGGTCCCGCGGGCCGACTTCAACGGCGACGGGGTCGGCGACGTCGCCTTCTCGGCCTCCGGCGCCTACGTCAGCGGCCACAAGAACGCCGGCCAGCTGGTCATCCTCTACGGCACCCGCCCCACCGGCATCTCCTCCGCCAAGCGCTCCACCATCAGCCAGAACACCACCGGCAACCCCGGCACCGCCGAGACCGGCGACGCCTTCGGCGCGGAGACCGCGTACGCCGACTTCAACGGCGACGGCTACCACGACCTCGCGGTCGGCTCCCCCGGCGAGGACGTCGGCAGCGACACCGACGGCGGCGGTCTGGTGATCCTTTGGGGCTCGCCCTCCGGCATCACCGGCAAGGGCGTCAGCATCCCCGACCCGGCCCCCTCCAGCCACGACTACTGGGGCAAGAACCTCGCCGCGGGCGACTTCGACGGCGACGGCAAGGCCGACCTGGCCGTCGGCAGCTCCGCCTCCACCCTCTACGTCTACAAGGGCGGCTTCACCACCTCCGGCACGCCCGGCGGCCGCTACACGATCAAGCCCCCCATCCAGAGCGGCGGCGACGCCAACGGCCCGCTGAACCTGACCGCGGGCGACATCAACGGTGACATGCGCACCGATCTGGTCGTCGACGGCTTCGAGACCAACACCGACTACGGCTGGAACCGCAACTACTACATCCCCGGCACCGCGAGCGGCCTGAGCACTTCCTCCGCCCAGGCCCTCAAGCCCGGTGTGATCACCGCGATCGGCGACATCGACAAGGACGGCTACGGCGACATCGTCAGCGGCGCCTACTGGAACGCCACCACGGGTGACGGCACGTCGATCCCCGACTCCGCCAAGGGCGGCAAGGTCTGGGTCACCTACGGTTCCGCGGGCGGCCCCAGCGGGTCCACCGGCATCACCCAGGACACCGGCAACGTCCCCGGCACCTCCGAGAACAACGACTGGTTCGGCTCCGAGCTGGACCTCGGCGACATCAACGGCGACGGCTTCCTCGACCTCGCGATCGGCGTCTCCGGCGAGAACATCGGCAGCGCCACCGACACCGGCGCGGTCACCGTCCTCTACGGCACCGCGAGCGGCCTGGACACCACCACCGGCGCCCAGTCCTTCGCCCAGTCCACGGCAGGCGTGCCGGGCAACGACGAGGACGGCGACGAGTTCGGCCTCGACGTCAAGCTCGACGACGTCACCGGCGACGGCAAGGCCGACCTGATCGTGGGCTCCGCCGAGAACGCGGGCAACGGCGCGGTGACCTACCTGCCCTCCGACGGCACCACGATCACCACCACCGGCTCCCGCACGATCTCCCCGAGCACCTCGGGCGTCTCGACGACCGGAACGCCGTACTTCGGCGCCAACTTCGCCGACTGACCCCCCTGTTCCGGAGCCGGGCCCTCACCCTCGGGCCCGGCTCCTCCCCCTTCTCCCCGGAGCCCCCACCTTGCGCAAGCGCACCCTCCTCCTGGCCGCCACCCTCACCACCGGCCTCCTCGGCGTCACGCCCGCCGCCTCCGCCGCCCCCTCGGGCCTGGCCGGCGACTTCAACGGCGACGGCTACCGGGACATCGCCATCAGCGCCGCCGGCACCCAGGTCGGTTCCGCGCAGCTGGCCGGCGCCGTGGTCGTGCTCTACGGCTCCTCCTCCGGGGTCTCCGCGGCCAAGCGGACCGTGATCACCCAGAACTCCGCCGGCGTCCCGGGCACCGCCGAGGAGCAGGACCAGTTCGGCACCAGCCTGGCCGCCGGCGACCTGGACGGCGACGGCTACTCGGACCTCGTCGTCGGCGCTCCGGGCGAGGGCATCGGCGACCGGGACGGCGTCGGCGCCGCCACGATCCTGTGGGGCTCCAAGTCCGGCCTGTCCGGCGGCGCCGGGCTGCCCCAGCCCTCCGACCTCGCCGAATGGGGCGGCTTCGCCTCCGGAGTCGCGGTCGCGGACTTCGACGGCGACGGGAAGAACGACGTCACCCTCACCGGCCAGAACCGCACCCGCCTCTACAAGGGCCCCTTCACCCGCACCGGCACCCCGGCGAGCCACACCACCATCGGCGAGGTCGGCTCCACGTACGAGGTGACCGCCGGCGACCTGAACGGCGACGGCGCGGCCGAGCGCCTCTACCCCTTCGCCGTCGACGGCGACGAGGGCGGCGACATCAGCTACTTCACCTGGACCGGCAGCAAGTACGCCCAGAAGGACCTGCCGAAGGCCGACGGCTTCTCCGGCACGGTCGCCGACTTCGACAAGGACGGGTACGGCGACCTGGTCCTCGGCGACTCCCAGGACCCGTACGAGTACAAGGCCTCCGGCCACAAGGGCGGCCAGATCAGCGTCTGGTACGGCGGCCCGAACGGCCCCGACCCCGACCAGACCCCGCAGATCATCAACCAGGACACCGCCGGCGTACCCGGCGCCGGCGAGACCGACGACGGCTTCGGCGCGTCGCTGAGCAGCGGCGACATCAACGGCGACGGCTACGCCGACCTGGTGGTGGGCGCCCTCGGCGAGGACATCGGCTCCGCGAAGAGCGCGGGCTCCGTGACGATCCTGTACGGCTCGGCCTCCGGCCTGAAGACCACCGGCGTCAAGACCTACACCCAGAACACCGCGGGCGTCCCGGGCACCGCCGAGTCCTGGGACGACTTCGGCCAGTCCGTCCGCCTCGTCGACCTCGACAAGAACGGCAGGGCCGACCTCGTCGCGGGCGCGGGAGGCGAGAACGGCCATGGCGCCGTCACCGTCCTGCGCGGCATCGCCTCCGGCCTGACCACCTCGGGCGCGGCGTCCATCACCGCCGCGAACGTCGCCCTGAAGGGCAACGGCGACTTCGGCTGGGCCATCGCCCAGTGACCCCTCGTCATCGACAACTCCCGTCATTTCCAAGGACGTTCATGAGCCTGCGCACCGCCACCGCCGCCCTCCTCGCGGCGGCACTGACCCCGCTCGCCCTGACCGCGCCCGCCGCCCACGCCGCGACCGCCGCCGCCCCGTACGACTTCAACGGCGACGGCCGTGCCGACCTGGCGATCGGCGCACCCGCCGCCACCGTCGCGGGCCACGCGAAGGCGGGCGCCGTGTCCGTGGTGTACGGCTCGGCGTCCGGCCTCAAGCCCTCGACGCACCAGCTGATCACCCAGAACACGTCCGGTATCCCCGGCACCGCCGAGGCCGGGGACGCCTTCGGCAGCGCGCTCGCCTCCGCGGACCTGAACACCGACGGCTACGCGGACCTGCTGATCGGCGCGCCCGGCGAGGACACCGACAACGACACCAACAACGGCACCGTGGTCATCGTCTGGGGCGCCAGGTCCGGCCTGTCCGGGGCCCGTACGCTCATCAACAACTTCCCCGAGGACGTCGACCGTTACGGCCAGTCGCTCGCGGTGGGCGACCTCGACCGCGACGGCGACCTGGACGTCGCGGTCGGCTCGAACGGCCCGCTCCTGCTCTCCTTCGTCGACGGCCCGTTCGCCAAGTCCGGTGGTGTCAACGGCGGTTCGGGCTCCGGATTCCCGGACTCCTACTCCGACTCGTACGGCCTCACCGGCCTGACCGCCGGGGGCGTGACGACCTCCGGGAAGACCAGCCTGGTCGTGCACGGCCGGCAGCCCGGCACCGGCGCCGCGGTCACCGACTGGGTGCCCGACACCACGATCGGCAACTACACCGACTGGCTGCAGTCCCTGCCCGGCGGCTACGTGTCCGCGATCGGCGACATCGACGGCGACGGTCACGGCGACATCGCGGTCGGCAACGACCACGAGACCTCCGCCGACCCGTCCGGCGCCAAGGGCGGCAGGGTCACCATCGTCTACGGCACCGGCCCCGACGACCCGGGCAACACCGAACGCGACCCGCTGGTCCTCACCCAGGACACGGCCGGCGTCCCCGGCACCGCCGAGACCGGCGACCGCTTCGGCAGCAGCGTCTCCCTCGGCGACGTCAACGGCGACGGCTACGCCGACCTGGCGATCGGCGCGGCGGGCGAGAACTCCGGCGCCGGCGCGGTGACGGTCCTGTACGGCTCGGCCTCCGGCCTGAAGACCACCGGCGCCAAGACCTACACCCAGAACACCGCCGGCGTTCCCGGCACCTCGGAGAAGGGCGACCTGTTCGGCGCCCGGGTCCTGCTCGGCAAGGCCACGGGCCTCACGGTCTCGGCCCCCGGCGAGAACGACGGCGACGGCGCGGTGTGGTCCCTGCGCGGCAGCACGGCCGTGTCCTTCGGCCCGTCGACCACCGCAATCCCCACCTCGGGCACCCCCAGCTACGGGACGGTACTGGGCGGTTGACCCCGCCGGCCGATCCCCCGCCGTCGGCAGCGCCAGGAGCGCCGGCAGCGTCACCGTGCTGCGCGACTCGGCCGGTGCCGTCTACAGCCTGCGCGGCTCGGCATCGGACCTGACCACGAGAAACGCGGTCAGCTTCGGCCCGGCCTCGGTGGGCCTGCCGCCCTCGGGCCACCTGAGGTTCGGCCAGGTCATGCCGGGATGAACCGGCCCGTACGGCACTTCCCTGAGCAACTCCCTGATCCCACTCCTGGTTTCCCTTAGGGGATGTCACAGCTCGGCAGCAAAGCCGGGTCCGGACCGCCGGGCCCGGCACGTCACTCTCCGGGACCAGGTACGTTCGAAGACGTGGCTGGATTCAGGAACGGACGCGGCGGCCGGAACAACGGCGCTCCGCAAACGCGACCGCAACACCCCCCGCACGGCTCGCAGACGCCGCAGGGCCCGTCGTACGGCTACCCTCCGGCTCCGCAGCCGTACCCGGGACAGCAGCAGTACACCGGCGGCTACGGCGGCCAGGGCGACGAGCCGGAGTACTTCGGCGACGGCGCCGGCTACGCCCCGCAGGGCAACCCGGACCCGTACGCGGCCAACAACCCGGGCCACACCCAGGCGTTCTCGGTCGGCGAGGACCCGTACAACCAGGGCGAGACCTACCGCGCCGGCTCGGCGCAACCGCCCTCCGGCCCCATCGGCCCCCGCCTCCACTGGAAGGACCTGCTCCGGGGGATCGTCCTCTCCCCGGCCCAGACCTTCCTCCAGATGCGGGACTACACGATGTGGGGCCCCGCCCTCGTCGTCACCTTCCTCTACGGCCTCCTGGCCGTCTTCGGCTTCGACGGCGCCCGCAAGGACGCCATCGACGCGACCCTCGCGAACGCGGTCCCGATCGTCCTGACGACGGCCGTCGCGATGGTGCTCTCGTCCTTCGTCCTGGGCGTGGTCACCCACACCCTGGCCCGTCAGCTCGGCGGCGACGGCGCCTGGCAGCCCACGGTCGGCCTCTCCATGCTGATCATGTCCCTCACGGACGCCCCCCGCCTGGTCTTCGCCATGTTCTTCGGCGGCGACGCGACCTTCGTACAGGGCCTGGGCTGGGCGACCTGGGTCGCCGCCGGTGCCCTCCTGACCATGATGGTCAGCCGCTCCCACGACCTCCCCTGGCCGAAGGCACTGGGCGCGAGCGCGATCCAGCTGATCGCCCTGCTGTCGATCGTGAAACTGGGCACGTTCTAGGCTTCCGGCGGCCCTGGGTCTCTGCGGCTACGACGCCGAGGGGAGCCCGCCCGACGGCGAAGAGAAGGACGACCGCCGGGCCTCAGGCGTCGAGGACCTGTCCCGCCCGCTTGATCACCGGAGGTTCCACGCTCCACGGGAAGTTGATCCAGTCGTCGGTCCGCTTCCACACGTACTCGCACTTCACCAGCGAGTGCGACTTCTCGTAGACGACGGCGGAACGCACCTCGGCGACCGTGTCGAGGCAGAAGTCCCGCACCAGCTTGAGCGTCTTGCCGGTGTCGGCGACGTCGTCGGTGATGAGGACCTTCTTGGAGGAGAAGTCGATGGCGTTGGGGACGGGCGCGAGCATGACGGGCATGTCGAGGGTCGTCCCCACCCCCGTGTAGAACTCGACGTTCACCAGGTGGATGTTCTTGCAGTCGAGGGCGTAGGCGAGCCCACCGGCGACGAACACCCCGCCGCGCGCGATGCTCAGCACGATGTCCGGCTCGTACCCGTCGTCTGCGATGGTCTGCGCGAGCTCGCGGACGGCGGTGCCGAACGCCTCGTAGGTCAGGTTCTCCCGCGCGGCTGCCGTGTCGCTCATACCTGGGTCCGGTGGAAGTTGAGGTAGGACCGGGAGGCGGTGGGCCCGCGCTGCCCCTGGTAACGGGAGCCGTAGCGCTCGCTGCCGTACGGGAACTCGGCCGGCGAGGTGAGCCGGAACAGACACAGCTGCCCGATCTTCATGCCGGGCCACAGCTTGATGGGGAGGGTGGCGAGGTTGCTCAGCTCCAGCGTCACATGCCCGGAGAAGCCGGGGTCGATGAAGCCGGCGGTGGAGTGGGTGACGAGCCCGAGCCGCCCGAGGGAGCTCTTGCCCTCCAGCCGCGACGCGAGATCGTCGGGAAGAGTGATGACCTCGTAGGTACTGGCGAGGACGAACTCCCCGGGATGAAGGATGAACGGCTCATCCCCCTCCGGTTCCACCAGCCGCGTCAGATCCACCTGCTCGACCGAGGGATCGATGTGCGGGTACCGGTGGTTCTCGAACACCCGGAAGTACCGGTCCAGCCGTACGTCGACACTCGACGGCTGCACCATGGATTCGTCATAGGGATCGATCACCACTCGCCCGGCGTCGATCTCGGCCCGGATGTCCTTGTCTGAGAGAAGCACGCCCCGAGGATACGCAAGGCGCGCGGGCCCACGATTGTCGTGGGCC
>NZ_JBSFHA010000053.1:0-80084 GCF_053596855.1 Streptomyces sp. NPDC001617 | reverse complement strand
CGAGGAGGAGTGCGGACTCTTCTTCGGTACTGCCTTGGGTGTCAGAGCTGTCCTGGTCGAGTTCGGGGGGCCGCGGTCGCGTCCTGCCTCGGATTCGTCCTCATCGGCATGCTCCAGGCGCTCTACGGCCCAGCGGTGCCGGGTCTGCGCGAGGACTTCGGTCTCTCCCCCGCGGGCGCCGGCCTCGGCCTGAGCCTGCACTTCACGGGCGGTGTCGCCGGTGTACTTGCCTTCAACGCGATCCACTCCCGGATCAGCAACAGGGTGCTGCTGGCGGCGAGTTACGGCCTGATGGCGCTGGGCGCCGCGGGCTTCGCCCTCGCCCCCGACTGGCCCCTCGCACTCGCCTCCGCCTTCCTCGGCGGTCTCGGCTTCGGCGGCATCGACTACGGCCTCAACCAGCTCTTCGCCATCGGCTTCGGCGGCCGCTCCACCGCCATGCTGAACATCCTCAACGCCCACTTCGGCATCGGGGCGGTGCTCGGTCCGGCGGTCGTGGCATGGCTGGGCCCGGACGAGTACGGGTACGCCTTCGGGGCGTGCGCGCTGCTGGCGGCGCTGCTGGTGCCCCTGGGCTCAAGTGGCGTACGCACGAAGGAAACCGATCCACCGGCAACTCCTGAGCGGGGCGGCCTCGGGCTCTCCCGCGTCCTGCTCGGCTTCCTCCTCCTCTACATCCTCAACGTCGGTGTGGAGGCGGGCGTCGGCGGCTGGGAACCCACCCATCTGGAGACCGTCGGATTCAGTGCGACCGTGGCCGCCTCGGCGACCTCGGTGTACTGGCTGATGATGACGGCGGGCCGTTTCCTCGTCGTACCGATCACCCTGAAGTACTCCCCCGAACGCATCCTCACGATC
The DNA here is from genome assembly GCF_053596855.1 of Streptomyces sp. NPDC001617. Taxonomy (NCBI): domain Bacteria; kingdom Bacillati; phylum Actinomycetota; class Actinomycetes; order Kitasatosporales; family Streptomycetaceae; genus Streptomyces; species Streptomyces sp. NPDC001617. Next base: position 79,226 of record NZ_JBSFHA010000053.1, on the reverse strand, counting down.
TGCGCGGCCGGCATGACCGTGTGCCTGCTGCTGGCACGTGTAAAAGGAGTGGCGCCGGTGGCGTACGCGGGTGTTGGGTTGTTCATCGCGCCGGTCTTTCCGACCGGACTGCCCTGGCTGAACAGGGCGCTCCCTCAGGCGAGGCGTGCCGGTGCCTGGGTCATCGCCGCGTCGATGATCGGTGGAGTGGCGGCTCCCCCGCTGCTGGGGGTGGGCATCGAGGCCTCGGGCATCCATGCGGTCCCCTGGCTGCTGACCGCGCTCTCCGCCGCCTCGCTCGCGGCGACGGTCTGGTTGATCCGACTCACCCGGAGGTTCGTCGATTGATCGGCAGCATCGAGGTGCGCGGCCTGTCCCGCACCTTCAACACCACGATCCGCCGCCCCGGTTTCACGGGCGCGCTCAGATCCCTGGTCAATCCGGAGCGGGTCGTCAAGCACGCCGTGTCCGACATCAGCTTCGACGTGGCCCCGGGCGAACTCCTCGCCCTGCTCGGTCCGAACGGCGCCGGCAAGTCCACGACCATCAAGATCCTCACCGGCATCCTCACGCCGACCTCCGGCGAGGCCCGGGTCGCGGGCGTGGTGCCGTACGAGGAGCGGGAGCGCAACGCCCGTAACATCGGGGCGGTGTTCGGGCAGCGCACCCAGTTGTGGTGGGACCTGCCGGTCAAGGAGTCGTTCGCGATCCTGCGGGACATCTACGACGTGCCGAAGGCCGAACACGCCGCCCGCCTCAAGGAGTTCGACGAGATTCTCGAACTGTCGGCCTTCTGGGACACCCGGGTCCGCCATCTCTCCCTCGGCCAGCGCGTCCGCTGCGACCTGGCGGCCGCGCTGCTGCACGACCCGATGGTCGTCTTCCTCGACGAGCCGACCATCGGCATGGACGTGGTGGTCAAGGAGCAGGTGCGGGAGTTCCTCCGGCATCAGGTCGAACAGCGCGGCCGTACGGTCCTGTTGACCACGCACGACATGACGGAGGTCGAACGGCTCGCCGAGCGGGTCGTGCTCATCAACCACGGGCGGCTCGTGCTCGACGGCACACTCGACGAGATCCGCCGCAAGTACGGCTCGACCTGGCAGGTGCGGGCCACGCTCGCCGACGCGCACACCGACGTCGTACCGCCGCCCGGCATCACGGTGCTGCGGCAGGACGGTCCGCAGGTGGTGTTCGGGCCGGACGGCGCCGAGGCGCCGACGGTCCACCAGGCGCTCAAGGCGGTCATCGAGCGGTACGAGGTGACGGGCGTCGCCATCGACGAGGCGGACCTGGAGGACGTGATGCGGGCCGCGTACGTCCACGCGGGGCCGGCCGGGGAAGGGGCCTGAGATGGCCGTCCTGCATGCCTGGCGCGCCGCCCGCGTCACCCCGCTCGGCGAGCTGCACGCCCCGCCCCGGATGACGGCCGTCCTGGTCCGGCTGGTCGTCCAGGTGGTGCTGGTCGCGTCACTGTGGAGCGGCCTGTACGCGAACACGAGTTCGTCGGCCGGCATGAGCCGCGAGCAGGCGATCACGTACGCCGTGCTGGCCGTACTCGCTTCCCGGCTACGGGAGTTGGACCAGTACGCGGGCCGGGACACGGTCATCCAGCACATGCACTTCGGCACCATCGTCTACTGGTACCTGCGCCCACTGCCGCCCGCCCGCTACCACGCGCTGCGCGCCCTCGGCGAGCAGGTCTACGGGGCCGCGTGGGCGCTCGCCGGATACGCGGTGTGTCTCGCGGTCGGGGTCGTCGAGCCACCCAGGTCGGCCGCCGTGGCGGGGGTGTTCGTGGTCAGTCTGCTGCTCGGGCAGCTGGTCCTGTACCACGTCATGCTGCTGCTGGACCAGATGTGTTTCTGGACGGTGCGCAACAGCGCGGCGATGCTGATCCTGATCTTCGCGCAGAACCTGATGTCCGGGGTGTACGCCCCGCTGTGGTTCTTCCCCGAGTGGTTCCGGACGCTGAGCACCTTCCTGCCGTTCCAGGCGACGCTCAACGTACCGCTGTCGCTGTACGTGGGACGCATCCGACTCTCCGACGCGGGCGAGCAGCTGGCGATCCAGGCCGGCTGGGTCGTGCTGCTCCACCTGTTCACCCGGTTCCTGTGGCGGCGGGCCGCCCGCCGTGTCATCTCCCAAGGAGGCTGAGGGCGTTGAATGCCGTCCGGACCGCGTGGCGCATCACGCGTCTCAACTTCCGCTCCCAGCTGGAGTACCGCACCGAGTTCCTGCTGATGGTCGCGATCGGCGCGATCTGGCAGGTGTCGGTGATCGTGTTCGCGACCGTGCTGCTGACCCGGTTCACCGGGATGGGCGGCTGGGACAGCTCGGAGGTGCTGCTGATCCCGGCGACGCGCATGCTGGCGCACGGGCTGTTCGTTCTGGTCCTGGGCCGGATGCACGGCATCGGCCGGTTCATCCAGGAGGGGCAGATCGACGTCTATCTGCTGCGGCCCATGCCGGTCCACCGGCAGGTGCAGCTGCAGTACTTCCCCACCAACGCGATCGGAGACCTGACCGTGGCCACGGGTCTGATGGTCGGCGCTCTGTCCCGAAGCCACCTCGACTGGAACGCCGGGCGCATCACGTATCTCATCCTCTGCCTCATCGGCGGCATGCTGCTGGAAGCCGCCCTGTTCACCGCGGTGGCCGGCGCCTCCCTGCGCTTCCCGACCGCCGACTACTGGAGCCGCTGGCTGGAGGAGCTGCTGGGCACCTTCGGCAGCTACCCGCTCAACGTCCTGCCCAAGGCGGTGGGCGGCTTCCTCACCTTCGGCCTCCCGCTGGCGTTCGTCGCCTACTTCCCCGCCGCGGTACTGACCGGGCACGGGCACGACACGGGCGTACCGTACTGGCTGGCCGCGTCGTCACCGCTGCTCGGGGTGGTCGCGTACCTGGCCGCGAGGCTCCTCTGGCGCTGGAGTCTGAGCCACTACACGGGAGTGAACGGGTAACGGAGCGTTTGCCCGCCCGAACTGGCGGTTTCAGCAAGCGAGTTGACGCGGAAATCCGGTCAGGAACGGTTTCCCGACCGCCCTATCGGCGTGAACAGCGCCGTCACCGCGATCAGTACGCAACAGCCGCCCGCCACCAGGCCCACCGGTGCCGTCCCCTGTCGTTCCGCCGCCCAGGTGAGGGCGGCCGCGCCGATGGGGGCCGCCGAGTACTGGAGGGTCCAGAAGGCCGAGGTGACCCGGCCGAGGAGCGGCTCGGGGGTGATCTCCTGGCGCAGGGACATCGAGCAGGTGCCCGCGATGCCCACGCAGGCCAGGAAGGCCGCGCTCAGGGCGGCGACCACGGGGACGTCGCTCGCCCAGCCGAGGCCGGCGAAGGACAGACCGCTGACCGCGGTCGCACTCGTCCAGGTGCGGCCGAAGCCGAGGCGGCGACGGATGCGGGCGACCAGCAGTGAGCCGACGATCGTGCCGAGGGCGCCGCAGGCCATGACGGTGCCGACCGTGCCGTCGTCGTGGCCGAGGTCGTGCTTGAGGTGGTAGATGACCAGGTCGATCAGGCCGAGGGTGAGGAAGCTGAAGACGAAGAGGAGGGCGGTGAGGGAGCGGAGGACCGGATGGCTGTGGAGGAAAGCGATTCCCGTGCGCAGGTCCTGCCAGAGGCCGGTCCCGTGCGGTGAGCCGGCGTCGTCCGCGGGGCGGGGGCGGAGGCGGACGAGGAGCATGCAGGCCGCCGAGATGCCGAAACTCGCCGCGTCCACGCCGACCGCGGCGGCCGGGCCCGCCCACGCCGCCATCAGCCCCGCGCACACCGGGCCGAGTACTCCCGCCGCGGCGGCGGTCGCGTTGAGGCGGCCGTTGGCCTCGGTGAGCCGGTCGGTGGCGACCAGGCTGCGGACGACGGTGACATAGCCGACGGCGAAGAACATGCCGACGGCCTCGCACAGCGGCAGCACGACGTACAGCAGCCAGATCTGCGGGGAGAACAGCCAGACGACCGGGACCAGGCCGTACAGCACCATCCGTACGAGGTCGCACGCGATCAGCAGCCTGCGGCGGTTCGCCCGGTCCACCACGGCACCCGCGAACACCGCCGCCAGCACCGAGGCGGCCCCGCCCACCGCCGTCAGCAGACCCATGCGCGCGAGCGAGCCCGTCGCCTGCAGGACCAGCAGGGGCAGTGCGATCAGGGCGAAGGAGTCGCCGAGGACGGAGAGGGTCTGAGCTCCCCAGAAGATGCCGAAGTCCCGTTGCCGCCACAGGGGTTGGGCGGTGGTGCGGGTGGTGTCGTGACTGCGGCCGCCGTCCTTCTGCGTCTCGTACGACACCTGCGCCTCCCCCGAATCCGCGGCAACCTTACGTCCCCCGGCGGCGACTGGCGACTGAGATATCCCCGCACCCGCGACCCCCGCATCTCCCCCGCTACGAGGAGCACCCGTGCCGGACACCCCGCGGCCCCACCGCCGCCGTCGCCTCTTCCGCCCCCTCCCGCTCGCCGCCGCGGGCGCTCTGGTCGCCGCGGCGGCCGTAGCTCTCCCCCAGCTCACCCCGGACGCCTCCGCCGCGACCACCCTGCGCGGATACGCCGACGGACGCGGCGTGAAGATCGGCGCGGCCGTCGGTGACACCCCGCTCGGCTCCGACTCGTCGTACACCACCGTCCTGGACCGGGAGTTCAACTCGGTGACGGCGGAGAACGCGATGAAGTGGGACGCGGTCGAGCCGACCCGGGGCAGCTTCAACTGGGCAGCCGCCGACCGGCTGGTCGCGCATGCGCAGGCCCACCACCAGGGTGTACGGGGCCACACCCTCGTCTGGTACGCGCAGTTGCCGTCCTGGCTGAAGAACGGCAACTTCTCGGCGTCCGAACTGAACTCGATCCTCAAAAGCCATATCGACACCGAGGTCGGCCGGTACAAGGGCAAGGTGTACGCCTGGGACGTGGTCAACGAGGCGTTCAACGACGACGGTTCGATGCGCGGCTCGCTGTGGCAGACGAAGCTCGGGACCGGTTACATCGCAAGCGCCCTGAAGTGGGCCCACGCGGCCGACCCGGCGGCCAAGTTGTACATCAACGACTACAACATCGAGGGGACGGGGGCGAAGAGCAATGCCCTGTACGCGCTGGCCAAGCAACTCCTCGCGAACGGCGTGCCGTTGAACGGCATCGGCTTCCAGTCGCACTTCGTCGTGGGCGGGGTGCCGTCGAGCATGAAGGCCAACCTCAAGCGCTTCTCCGACCTGGGCCTGGAGGTGTCCGTCACGGAGCTCGACATCCGCATCCCGCTGCCCGCGTCCGCCGCCGAACTCGCCCAGCAGTCCACCGACTACAAGACGGCGAGCGAGAACTGCCTGGGCGTGGCGCGCTGCGCCGGAATCACGACCTGGGGCATCACTGACAAGTACTCGTGGGTGCCGGGTACGTTCAGCGGATACGGGGCCGCGCTGCCGTACGACGAGAACTACGCGGCGAAGCCCGCGTACACCGGACTGTCGAACGGACTCAATCCGAAGGTCTGAGGGCATTCGCTCCGCATCCCGCGCAAACGGGACTCCGGATTCGCCTGTCCGAAGGGGCGACAGAACCCCCTGCTAGGGTGCGCCGATGTCATCGATCAAGCAGTTCCAAGTCACCTTCGACTGCGCGGAACCTGAGCGCGTCGCTCGCTTTTGGTGCGAGGTGCTGGGGTACGTCGTAGCGCCTCCGCCGGCGGGGTTCGCCACTTGGGACGATTTCGATCGCTCGCGGCCGGCTGAGGATCAGGGTTCCTGGTTCGCCTGTAGTGATCCCACGGGTGTTGGCCCGCGACTGTTCTTTCAGCGCGTTCCCGAAGGCAAGTTCGTCAAGAATCGGGTTCACCTCGACGTGCGGGTCGGCACCGGGCTCGTGGGGGAAGAGCGCCTGGCCGCGCTCGAGGCCGAGTGCGCACGCCTGGTCGCGCTCGGCGCGGTACGCGTGCGGCTGCTGTACGACGGCAACGATTCCTGTATCGGGATGCAGGACATCGAGGGCAACGAGTTCTGTCTCGACTGAGCATCTCCCGAGACGACGGGGCAGGGAGCCGTTGAGGGTGGTCGAGCAGGCCAGGCCGGCGCGGAGCACGGGGTGGCGGAGGACGTAGGCGAGTCCTTCGCGGGCGCCGGGCAGCAACGAGTGCCGTGCACCGCCCAGTTGGCCGGTGGGCGGCGGCGCGTCGGCCGCGACACCCCGGAGCACCCCGTGCGGCGGTGCGCGGGCGATGGACGGGACCCGGAGCACATACGGGCGCGGGTCGGCGAGCTCGGCCGCGCAGTCCGCACCGATCGGCCGGTCCACACAGATCGGCTGAGCACCCTTCTCGGCTGAGCACCCTTCACTCCGGCGCGGGCAGACCGACCAGACCCGTGGACCGCATGATGCGGTCCACGGACTCGTCCAGGGAACTGCCGGCACCGATCACGGTTTCCTCTCCACCCGGCAGCAGATCGAGTGCCCGGTACCAGGACCGCAGTTCCACTTCCCCGAACTCGGCCGCCTGCGGCTTGGTGGCGTGTCGGACGAGGGTCTCCTCGAACGGGACGTCCAGGTAGTAACCGTGTGTCGGGCCACAGTGGTCGGCGCGCAGACGAGCCAGCATGTCCCCGTAGTGATCGGCGTACAGCACGCCCTCGATGACGACGTGGTAACCGGTGTCCAGGGCGTATCGGGCGACCGTGTCGATCAGACCGATGTTGGCCGCGCCCGGGCGGTCGCGTTCGCGGAGGACGACGCGGCGCAGATTGTCCTGGCCGACGAGGGCCAAGCCTCTGCCGAACCTGTCCCTGATCCCGGCCGCGATCGACGACTTGCCGAAGGCACTGTTTCCGCGCAGGACGATCAGTCTGGTCTGTTCTGTGCCCACCATCACGCGGCCACGTTATCCGCTCGCCAACAGAAACCTGGGCAGGCTAGTTTCTTTCCTAGAGCTCCTAGGAAGGACCCGGATCACCATGGCCAGAGCCGGTCTCACCCCCGACCGCATCACCGCGGCCGCCGCCGACCTCGCCGACGAGGTCGGATTCGAGAACGTCACGCTCTCCGCCCTGGCCCGCCACTTCGGCGTCAAGGACGCGAGCCTGTACTCGCACGTCCGCAATCTGCAGGACCTGCGCACGAGGATGGCGTTCCTGGCCGGCGGCGAGCTGATCGACCGCATCGCGACCGCGGTGGCCGGCCGGGCGGGCAAGGACGCGCTGGCCGCGTTCGCCGGCGCCTACCGGGAGTTCGCGCTGGAGCGGCCGGGTCGGTACGCCGCCACCCAGATCCGTGTCGACCAGTCCCTCATCACCGACTCCCCCGAGATGCGCCGCACCGCCGAGATCACCTACGGCATGCTCCGCGCCTACGGCCTGGAGGAGCCCGACCTCACCGACGCCGTCCGCCTGCTGCGCAGCACCTTCCACGGCTACTGCGCCCTCGAGGCGACCGGCGGCTTCGGCGCCCCGCGTGAGGTGCAGCGGTCCTGGGAGAAAGCGGTCGAGGCACTGCACATCGCCCTGGAACACTGGCCACGGGAAGGAACCCACGACCATGACTGAACAACTTCACTACGACGTGCGAGGCAGCGGACCCGTCCTGCTGATCATCCCTGGGGGCGCCGGGCACCCGGTGGGGCTCGGCCCCGTGACCGAGGCGCTCGCCGACCGCTTCACCGTCGTCACCCACGATCCGCTGGGCCTCGGCCACGGGCGCCTCGGACAGCCCGTCGCCGACCAGCGGCCGCAGGACTGGAGCGACGGCGCGGCGCGGGTGCTCGAAGAGGTGCTTCCGCAGGGGGAGTCGGCCTACGTCCTCGGAATCAGCGCCGGCGGGATCGCCGCGCTCGACCTGCTCGTCCGGCACCCGGAGCGGCTGCGGCACATCGTCGCGCACGAGCCGCCGTGTGTGGGCGTGCTGCCCGACGGGGCACGGCAGCAGGCGAAGTTCCGCGAGGTGTACGACACTTACCGCGCCGCCGGACTACAGGCGGCCGGCGAGCGGATGAGCGCCCTGCTGGCCGGGCGCGAGCCGGACGAGCCCATCGGGGCACAACCACCGTCCGCCGATGAGGAGTTGAGCACTCCCATGGCCATCTTCCTGGCCCGTGTCCTGCCGCGCTTTTCCACGTACACACCCGCCCCTGACGCTCTTGCCGCCGCCCCCGCCCGTCTCGCCCTCACCGCAGGTTCCGACTCCCGTGGTCAACTCCTCCACCGCACCGCCGAGTTCCTCGCCGAACGCTCCGACAGCTCCTTCGTCGAGTTCCCCGGCGGACATCTCGGCGTCCTGGAACACCCCGTCGCCTACGCCGAGCGACTCACGCAGACGCTGGTCCCACTCGCCGACCCACGAGCCCCGCTGCCCGGCTAGCCGCGGCCTGCACCTCGCGCTCGACCACGACGAGCAACCTCGTCGTACGACGGTGCCGGGCCCGTGGGTGTCCGCCCGGCCCGGATGTCCGCAACCGTCTCCAGAGCCGCGCCCAACGCCCGCCGGTACAGCAGCGAGCCGAGGCTGACGCGGTGCACGCCGAGGTCGGCGAGGTGGGAAAGGGTGGGGCCGGTGGGTGAGTAGAGAATATTGAGAGGGACGCGGACGTGCCGGACGAGGACGGCGATCGTCCCGGGGTCGGTGAGACCGGGGACGAACACGCCGTCGGCACCGGCCTGTTGACAGGCGTCGAGCCGCCGCAGAGTCTCGCTCACGCTCTCGCCTCTGCTCCTGTCCCCCGACCAGTACGTGTCCGTGCGTGCGTTGACGAAGAGGTCGGGCGCGGCGGACTTGACGGCGGCGATCTTCGCCATGTGTCGCTCGACTGGTCCGACGCCGTCCTCCAGGTTGATCCCGACGGCGCCGACCGCCGACAGCTCCCGCGCGAACTCGCCCACCTCGTCCGGATCTTCGCTGAAGCCACCCTCCGCGTCGACGGACAGCAGGAAGGGCCCGGCGCCCAGCGCCCGGGCGAGGCGGAGGGTCTCGTCGCGGGTCGCGGAGGCGCCGTCGGGCAGTCCGACAGCCGCGGCGACACCGAGGCTGGTCGTCCCGATCGCGTGAAATCCCTGTGCGGCGAGGGCGGTTGCGGAGGCGTGGTCCCAGGCGTTGGGCAGGAGCAGGGGGTGCTCGGTGTGGTGAAGGTCGGCGAACGCCGTCATGAGAGATCCCCCACGGCGTCGGCGTAGTACGTGGATCCCCTGAGATGCAGGGCGAGTTCGCGGAAGCTCCAGCCTTCACCCGGCGAGTGGTCGAGCTGCTCGTCGGTGAGCGCGCCGAGGCGGTGGGCCCAGATACGGGCGAGACGGGTGAGCCGACTGCGGGCCTCGTCGAGGTCCTCCTGGGTGAAGGGCGCGAGGTCGGCCTCGGTGGTGGTGGCCGAGGCGTGCCACCGGTCGGGCTGCGGCTCCTCGCCGGCCAGTCGTGCCTCCAGCTCCGCCAGGTGGTCGATCAGATGGTCGGCGACGCGGCGGACGGCCTTGTGCGGGGTGTGGACACGGTCGTCGACGTGGGCGGGCTTCCCGTCCCAGGCGGTCCAGGTGGCGGCGAGGGCGAGGACGTGGTCCACCATGCCGGTGACGGCCTGGGAAAGGGTTTCCCGCACGGGCCGGGCAGGGGTTTCCTGCGGGTTGTCGGTCATACCGGCACGGTAGGCGCGTGTTGCTTCGGTGCCGACCGAACTGTGCGGGGAGGGAATCGGTTTCCGGGGCCGACTCAGTTCCCCCGCTCCGCCGCACTCCGCTCCACACAGAACTCGTTGCCCTCCGGGTCGGCGAGAACGGCCCAGCCCGTGCCGTCCGGATTGCGGCGGTCGTCGACCAGTGTGGCGCCGAGGGCGAGCACGCGGTCCACCTCCTCGTCGCGGGTGCGGTCCTGCGGCTGGAGATCGAAGTGGACGCGGTTCTTGACGGACTTGGGCTCCGGCACGGTGACGAACAGGAGACCGGCGCCGACGATCATTGCCTCGGGATCTCCCGGCTTGTCATCGTCGTGCAGGGGATGTCCGAGTACCCCGGACCAGAAGCTCCCGAGGGCGTAGGCATCGGCCGAGTCGATCGTCACATGGCGGATGGCAGAAGTCATGCGCGCGATTGTCGTGAGCCACGTCACGGGCGGCAACCTTTTTACGGCCCGCGTCGACCTGGGGGCATGACAACCGCAAGACGCACGACGTCTCACCGCCGGGTCCGGGTCGCCCGTAAGCCCCTGATCGCCGGACTCGCCGCGACCGCCGCGCTGATCGGCGCCTGGTACGCCACCGCCGGCGCCTCGACGACCACGGCGGGCGACCTCGCGGTCTCCACCACCTCGGTGAGCCTGTCGGCCAAGTTCCCCTACCTGTCCACCGGTTACAACAACACGCGCGAGTGGACCCGGACGGCGACAGCCGTCGCCCCGAACGGCACCCTGCGGGTGGCCTGGCCGGCCTCGGACGGCATCCATGTCACGCCGCTGACCTCGGCCGGGAAGCGCTCGGGCGCGGACACGATCGTCAAGGGCGCCAAGGAGGTCGGCGGTCTGGTCGCGCACAACGACGGCTTCGCGCTGCTCACCCGAGTCGCCGACACCAACAAGTGGCACGACACGGCGGCCGCGCTCGTGCGTTACACCAACGGCAAGCAGAGCTGGCGTACAAAACTCACCGGAACCGCTTCCCACGACACGTCCCCGACGCTCGACGGCCAGCTCACCTGGAACGGCTCCAAGTACGGCGCGTACTTCGTCGTGCACGGCGCGGGCGGCTTCGCCGACGGGCACTACGGCGACAAGCTGTCGTACATCAGCGGCAAGGGCTCGAAGCTGAGCGGCGGTTGGAGCTGGGGCTGCAGCCACAACGAGGGCATCGCGCTGCACGCCGAGAAGACCGGCGCCTTCACCTCCCTCTGCTTCGACGACTGGCGGTCGGGCCTGTTCGTGTCGACGGGCATCGGCGCGCCGGACGTGGCGCCGGTGGTGCAGCGCGAGCAGTGCTGGGCGGGGTACTGCGGCGGTACGTTCCCCGGCCGCTCCGGCGACCTGGTGCGGTCGTCGGCCGGCCGTTACGCAACCGCTTTCGCCTCCCGTGGCGCCGCCTCCGCCAAGAAGAACCCGGACGACTCCTCGGGCCGCGGCTGGACCGTCACTCCGAAGACCAGCACCCACCAGGTGGCGGTCGCCTTCCTCAAGAACCGCAACTCTGGCCCCGGCAAGGCGATTTACCTCTCCAACACCAAGGGCACCGAACACGTCGACGTCCACCTGGCGCCGTACGGCAAGGACCGGCTCCTGCTCTCCTGGGAGTCCCTGAAGAACGCCAAGTGCAACGCCGGGACCTGTACCGGCACGTTCACGGGAACGCATCTGCGGCTCATCGACTGGAACGGAAAGTTCCAGAGTGCGGACAAGGTGGTCCAGGCCCGGATCACGGGTGACATAGCGGTCCTCAAGGACGGGACGCTGACCTGGGCGTACGTCCCGGTGACACCGTCGTACGCGTCCCCGCTGAACGGGGCCTCGCCGACCTCGAAGACACTGAGGATCGCCCGGCTCACGCCTTGATGAAGGCGACCGAGCCAGGACAGCCGCTCGGCCATCCGGCGCAGCACCTCCACGGGGAGCGCGGGATGGCCGGCGGCGGCGCCTGCCGCGGCGACCGGCCGGACGCCGTCCTCGTCGGACGTGACCGACACCAGAACGTCTCCGTCCGGCGACACGGTGACCGACTCCGTCCCCCTCGTCACGATGCTCTATCCTGCCGGGCGCGATTCCTCCACGACGATCTCGGCCCCGAACGCCCCCAGCAGAACCCGCACCTCGGGCCCCGCACTCCAGTGCACGGTCAACTCCCGCGCTCCGTCCGCCCGCACCCTCACCGTCTCCCCGAGCGGCACCGCCTCCGCCTCCCCGGTGAGTCGAGCCAGCGCGACGAAGAGCGTGTCACCGTGGCCGGTCGCTCCGGTCAGCGCCTCCGACAATCCGACGGCCGGCAGCAGTTCGGACCGTACGCCCTCCGCCGCCGCCCACCCGGTCACCCGCACCGCCGTCCCCGGCGGTGCCCCCGCCACCAGATGCACGCGCACCTCCACGGCCCCGCGCGCCAGCACCACACTCGTCACCCGTGCGCCTCCGCCCGCCGTGTGCCGGGAGGCCACCCACCCCTCCCCCGCGCCCAACGGCTCGATCCCCGTCCGGCTCGGATCGTCCCCGACGATCACGCTGTTGTCGTACGACGACGAAGGCTCCGTCACCGTCGAGTACGCGAGTCGCGTGTAGTACGGGTCGTAACGGACGTCCTCGCTGCCGTGGTTGTGCAGCCGGACCACGCCGTCCGAACTCGTGGACTGCAACAGCCAGTTGGGCGGCCCGACAGGCGTGACCGCGTCCCCGCGCCCGGTCGGTCCGGGTTCCTCCGTCGCCGTCCACACCGGGTGGTCCGCCGGCAGAAGCAGGCCGAGGAAGCCCTTGCTGGCCCAGTAGGGGGAAGCTGGACCCGAATAGCCTTGCAGGACCGCGGAGTTGGGACCGTGCCAGCCGAGGGTCAGCAACCCGTGCTCGTCCACCGCGCACCGCTCCAGGAAGTACTTCAGCGCCCCGGACGCCAACCGCCGTGTCTCCCCCGGCGACAGCGGTGTACGCCCGGACAGCGCGCCCAGCCACAGCGGGGCCGTCGTCGCGAAGCGGTAGGTGAGCGAGCGACCCTGGTGCATGGGCGCGCCGTCACCGCCGAACAGAAGGGCGTAGTCCTGCAGATGGCGCGAGAGCCGGCCGCCGTAGAGGTCCAGCAGCTGCTCGTCGTCGGCCAGCCAGGCGTGCAGCACCGGGTAGAGGTGCATCGCCCAGCCGTTGTAGTAGTCGAACTTGCGGCCGTCGCCGTCCGTGTACCAGCCGTCGCCGACGTACCAGTCCTCGATCCGCTCCAGGCCGTGGTCGATCGCCTTGCGGCACGCCTCTGTCTCGTAACCGATCTCCTGGAGGAATCCGCCGACCGTGACCGGGAACAACTCCCAGTTGCAGGGCCAGGCTTCGGCGGTCAGCCCGTCGCCGAGCCAGGCCGCCGCCCGCTGTCGTACGCCGTCGTCCAGCCGATCCCACAGCAGCGGGCGCGTCAGCCGGAGCGCCACGGCGATCGACGCCGCCTCGACGAGCGGTTGGCTGCGGTCCTCGATACGGGGCCAGATACCGGTTACACCGGCCGTGAGACCCTCGGCGTAGCGCTCCAGCGCCGTCTCGTCGCGGCGGAAGGCGGCGAGGAGCAGCGTCCGGGCGTAGCCCTCCAGACCGTCGGAGAGCCGGCCGGACCAGCTCTGGCGGTCTCCGGGGAAGTGGTAGAGCGCACCGCCCTCCGTCGCGTACGGCTCGACCGCGGCGAGCAGGGCGTCGGCCGCCGCTTCCCAGTGGGCTCGGGTGTAACCGGTGTACGGGCTCACGGTGTGGTCGGCGGGGGGCAGGTGCATGGCTCTCTTTTCAGCGGGTGTTTCTGCGGGCGTCGGTCCCATGGCCGGGCCTGCGGGCGTGGGTACAGGCCTGGGGCGCCCCGGTTCCGGTCGGGACGCCCCAGGGGCTCATTCCACCCGCACCAGGCCCTCGGGCACCAGGTGCCGTGCGACGAGTTCGTCGCGTACCAGGCCCGCGTACACGGTGGCGCCGTGCACGGAGGTGTGGGTGTTGTCCTTCTTCTCGTTGTAGAGATAAATCGCCTTGGAGCCCTCCACACCGAGGGCCTCCACCAACGCCTTCGTCCGCGCCGTCAGGTCGATCAGCGGAACGTCCTCCGCGGCCGCGACCGAGCGGATGACAGCAGGATGGTCCACACCGAGACCGTTTACCAGCAGCGCGGTGTTGTTGTTCAAGGTGCCGTCGGCATTGAACCACCGACGGACGATCGGCGTCACCAGGACGGGCCGACCGCCCTTCTCCCGCACCCCTGCCACCAGGGTCTCCAGATTGGCGCGGTATGTCGCCTCATCGGTGGTCTTGTCGTTGTGCGCCAGCTGGATGAGGACCAGGTCGCCGGGGCGGATCAGGGGTTGCACCGTGCCCCACAGCTGCGGGTTCCCCAGATAGGTGACCGTACTCTCCCCGGAGTCGGCGTAGTTGGCGACGGACAGGCCCTTGCGGAGGAACTGCGGAAGTTGCTGGCCCCAGCCGGAGTACGGGTCGGCCGGTTGGTCGCAGACCGTGGAGTCGCCGATCAGGAGGATCTGGTGGGTGATGGAGGTCCCGCCGCGCGAGTTCGTCCGATCGTGCGGGAGGGCGGGCGTGACGCGGATGTCCGCGAGCGCGGGGGCCGAGCCGCCAATGACGAGATCCAGACCGGGAGTTCCGTCCGGGCCGGTCGGTTCGCCCTCCGGCGTGCGGACGTTGACCGTGAAGCTGCGGGCGACGCGCCGGCCGGCCGCGGCGGGCGTCTCCGGGAGCAGGGACCGCCGGGTCTCGCCGCTGATGGCGGTGCTGGAGTCGGTCTCGCCCCCGAGAAGGACTTTGACGTCATAGGTGCCGGGCGGGACGTCGAAGTGGCAGGCGGTGGCGGTGCAGTTCTCGATGCCGAGGGGGCGAGGTCCCTCGTGCGCCTGGGCCGGTGCCGCGATCAGGCCGGCGCTCAGGGTCAGCGCCGCCAGGACGGCGAGGTTGAAACGTCTCATTCGCGAATCCCTCCGGGGAGACGGCAGGACGACAGGGCCTGGCGGCTGGACCGTACCCCTATTGGCAAGCGCTTTCTAGCCTCTCGACCAATTTCACAAGATTGCCAACCTCTGGCGAGCGAAAGCCCTTTCGCGAAATCGATTCAACTGTCACTCTCACAACCACTCGCACCCCCACGGCTTCCGAAGGAGGCACCCCCATGTCCGACACCCCGAACAGACCGGTCGGCCGCCGCACCTTCGTCCTCGGCTCCGCGGCCGCCGCCGGCACGGCCGCGCTCGCCGGCCCCCTCGCCCCGTCCGCGTCCGCCGCGAGCTTCGGCTGGAGCGACGACGGCTCGAACTACGTCGTCGACACCGGCGCCAGTCTGGTCTTCAAGGTCAGCAAGTCCAACGGCGACCTGACCTCGCTGGTCTACAAGGGCACGGAGTACCAGGGCTACGGCGGCAAGAACTCGCACATCGAATCGGGCCTCGGCACCTCGACGGTGACGATCGGTCAGTCGGGATCGACGATCCTGATATCGGTTGCGTACGGCACGCTCAAGCACTACTACGCGGCCCGCAGCGGCGAGAACAACGTCTACCTGTGGACCAACAAGGCCGACGACTCGGTTTCCGCAACCCGTTACATCGTGCGCGTCAACGCAGGAAAGTTCCTCAATGACGAGCCCGACTCCTACACGTACACCACCAGCACGATCGAGGCCTCGGACGTCTTCGCCAAGTCGGACGGCCAGACCCGGTCCAAGCACTACTCGAAGCACCGGGTCATCGACTACGACTACATCGGCTGGACGACCGGCAGCGTCGGCCTGTGGGTGGTCCGCTCCAACCACGAGAAGGCCTCCGGCGGCCCCTTCTACCGCTCCCTGCTGCGGCACCAGAGCGCGGACGGTGGCGGCCTGTACGAGATCCTCTACTACGGCGAGAACCAGACGGAGTCCCAGCGCTTCGGCCTCCAGGGCCCGTACGTCATCGCCTTCACGGACGGCGGCGCACCCTCGTCCTCGCTCTACCATGCCAACCTCACCACCTCCTGGGCGGATTCGCTCGGCATCTCGGGGTACGTGGCGGCGAGCGGACGCGGCAAGGTCGCCGGCGTCGGGATCACCGGGCGGGACACGTCGTACGCGTACACGGTCGGGCTCGCCAACTCTGCGGCACAGTACTGGGGTTCGGCGCGTTCGTCCGACGGCTACTTCTCCATCCCGGGTGTCCTGCCGGGGACGTACACCCTGACCGTCTTCAAGGGTGAACTCGCCGTCTACACAAGCTCGGTGACGGTCACCGCCGGCGGGACGACCACGCTCAACACCATCGCGATCCCGTCCTCCAACGACCCGAGCAACGCGAGCGCGATCTGGCGGATCAACAACTGGGACGGCACACCCGGCGGCTTCAAGAACGCGGACCTGATGACGTACGCGCATCCGTCCGACGTCCGCGCCTCCTCCTGGACCGGAAACGTCGTCATCGGCAGCGGCACGGAGACGTCCGCCTTTCCCTGCTACCTCTGGAAGGACGTCAACAGCGGCATCGTCGTCTACTTCAAGCTGACCGCCGCCCAGGCCGCCGCCGCGCACACCCTGCGCATCGGCGTGACGACGGCCTACGCCAACGGCCGGCCCCAGGTCGTCGTCAACGACACCTGGACCTCCGCCGTCCCCTCACCGCCCTCCCAGCCGAGCACCCGGTCGCTGACCGTGGGCTCGTACCGGGGCAACAACTACACGTTCACCTACAGCGTGCCGGCGTCCGCCTGGCTGACGGACACCAGCGCGTACAACACGCTGAAGATCTACGTGGCGAGCGGCTCGGGGTCGACGTCCTTCCTCAGTGCGGGCACGTCGATCGACGCGATCGACCTGCTGAGCTGACCGATGGACTGACGTAACGTCAGGTTCCGCGTGTCCACTGCTGGTTGGTCGCTCCGTTGCAGGTGTACGTGATGATCGCGGCGGAGTTGGCGGTGGACGCGCCGGACACGTCCAGGCACTCGCCGGTGGTGCGGGCCTTGATGTTCACATAGGAGCCCGAGGTGACCACCGACCACTGCTGGGTGGTGGCGCCGGTGCAGTTCTCCTGGGTGATGTTGGTGTCGTTCTCCTGCAGGCAGAGTGAGCTGCCACGGCCCATCAGCTCGTAGTAACCGGTTCCGAGGTCCTTGAACCACCACTTCTGGTTGGTGCCGCTGTTGCAGGTGTACTGGCTGACCGCGACGCCCTGCCACAGGGACTGGTTCGGTACGTCCGCACACTTGCTGCTGTGGCGGGCGATGAGCGTGTTGTAGGTGGCGCCGGTGCCGCTGATGGTGCCGGCGGCGGTGTCGATCGTGACCTCCGGGTACCAGGACATGGACATCGAGGTGGAGGACGGGAAGGTCAACGGCAGCCAGACGTAACGGGAGTCATTGACGGTGCCGCCGAAGGAGTTGCCCCAGCGGTCGCCCATGTAGAGGTACGAGGTGCCCGAGGTCCCGGTGATCGGGAGGACGTACGCCGTCTGGGAGTTGTAGGCCGTGGAGTCGCCGACGTTCGTCCAGGACGTCCAGGGGCCGGCGAGGCTGGTCGCGGTGGCGTACTGCTGCTGGTTGGCGCTCCAGCCGGTCGCACCCGAAGTCAGCATGAAATAGACGCCGTTGCGCTTGAAGAGGGCGGGTGCCTCGCGGTGACCGCCCGCCCAGGGGTTGGCGACCAGGCTGTCGATGGCGGTGTAGTCGGAGGTCAGCCGGTAGATGTGCAGGTCGTAGTTCTCGTTGGCCGCGGAGACCATGTACGCGGTGCCGTCGGTGTCCACGAAGGTCGTGATGTCCCGGGACATGTACTGGCCGAGGGGCTGGAAGCTGCCCTGGTACGTGTAGTTCTCGTCGACGGTGTCGGAGACGGCGACGGCGGCGCGGGCCTGGCTGTAGTCGACGCCGTTCTCCTTGTGCATCCACATCACGAACTTCCCGGTGGAAGCGTTGTAGATGACTTTCGGCCGCTCGATGTAGGCGGTGCCCAGCTCCGAGGCGGACGACTGGGTCAGTACGTGGTTGCGGAACTCCCAGTTCTTCAGGTCGGTGGAGCGGTAGGCGTCCACGTACTTGAAGGTGTTGTCGGAATTGCGGTCCTCGCCGAACCAGTAGTAGTACGACCCGACCTTGATGACACCGCCGCCGTGGGCGTGCACGGCGTTGCCCGATGTGTCCGTGAACTGGGTGCCGTTGGTGATGGTGTAGGCGGCCGCCTGGGCCGGTCCTGCGGTCGCGAGGGCGCCGAACAGGCCCAGACAGAGGGCGAGCAGCACCGCGTACGCACGTCTCATCTCACGCACTCTCCTTTACGGAGTCGGTCACCGTGTCGGCCACGGGGATGCCGAAGTCGGGGGTGCCGTCCGGTTTCCAGCCGAGTCTCTGGATCCGGGTGTGACGGTTGGGGTCGTTCAGGGGGTCACCGGTGATCTCCTTGTACTGTCGGGCGTGGTAGACGAGGACGTCGCTGCGGCCGTCCTCGGCGACCGTGAAGCAGTTGTGGCCGGGACCGTACTGCTTGGTGGTGTCGTTGCTGGTGAACACCGGGGTCGAGGACTTGGACCAGTTGGCGGCGTCCATGAGGTCGGCGCCCGCGTCGACCGTCAACAGGCCCATGCAGTAGTGGTAGTCGGTGGCGCTGGCCGAGTAGGACAGGAAGAGCCGGCCGTTGCGGGCGAGGACCGCTGGGCCCTCGTTGACCTTGTAGCCGACGCACTCCCAGTCGTACTCCGGTGTGGAGAGCCGGATCTGAGGGCCCGTCAGGGTCCATGGATTCTCCATCCTGGAGATCCACAGCCCGGTGTTGTTGTCCATGCCGGGTTCGTGCTGGGCCCAGACGAGGTAACGCCCACCCCGGTGGCTGAAGGTGGTGGCGTCGAGGGAGAAGGTCTCCCAGGCGGTCTTCACCTGCCCCTTCTCCACCCAAGTGCCCTTGAACGGATCGGCGTTGGCGTTCTCCAGCACCCAGATGCGGATGTCCCAGACGCTCTCGGCGGGCGCGGAGGCGAAGTAGATGTACCACTTGCCGCCGATGCGATGGATCTCCGGCGCCCAGATGTGCGCGCCCATGACGCCGGTGGTGTGCTTGGTCCAGATGACCGACTCGGCGGCGGTCGCGAGGCCGTTCAGAGTACGGGAACGGCGCAGGATGATGCGGTCGTACTCGGGGACGGTCGCCGTGAAGTAGTAGAAACCGTCTGCGTGACGGTGGATGTAGGGGTCGGCGCGCTGCCGGACCAGCGGGTTCATGAACGGGGCCGCCTTCTTCGGGCTCGGGGCGGCTTCGGCGACTGCGGGGGTCGCCGCCAGCACGCCCGCGGCCAGGACTCCTTTCAGCAGCAGTCGTCGATCGGGGACGTCGGGGGCGCGGCTCATGCGGACTGCCTCTCGGGTGGGGTGTCCTGAGAGTGATGTTCGATATTGAGAACATCTGTTGTTATTGCGAACAGCCGAAAGGTAAGGCTGGGGAACGAGGAGGTCAACGGGTTGGACGTGAGAAAAGAAGGCGCTTTCTGCGTCCTGGATTTTCTGTTATCGATCCTCGCCCCGGCCGTCTCCGATCACGTGCGCAGCCATACCCACAAGACAGCGGCCGCCGCGGGAGCCCTCGCGGCCGTGGCCGCCCTCGCCGTCGCCGCTCCCCCCGCCGCGGCGGCCGCCACCCGCGATGCCACCGCCGACGTGCTCGCCGACCGGGACGTGACGCTGACCGGCGACACCGTGGTCACCGTGCCGTCCGGGACGACGACGTACGACGGCGTCCTCCGCGGCGAGGGCACGCTCACCGTGCGCGGCGGCGGGACGCTGGTCCTCACCAGGGACAGCGACTTCACCCTGCCGAAGTCCCGGCAGCGGCAGGTGGTGAGGACGCAAGGCGGAAACCACCCGTACACGACGGTCACCAACCCCGACCCGCCGGCGATCACGGTCGAGCGAGGCACGACCCTGCAGTATGGCACGGGCGGCGGCACGGGCCTGATCGGCCACTTCCCGTACAACACGCCGGGCTACCAGCTGAACGAACTCAACATCCGGGTCGACGGCACCTTGAGGTTGTCCCTGACCCGCACCTTCAACATCGGCACCATCAGCGGCGCGGGCCTGGTCACCCAGCCGCGCAACATGTGGGGCACCCTCGACCTGGCCGGGACCCACCCCTTCTCCGGCGTCATCGACAACGGCACCGGCATGGCGGTCGGCCGCCCCGAGTACCCGGTGGCTCTGCCCCATGCGCGCGCGATCGTCAACCAGGGTTCCTGGATCATCGACACCCCGCTGTACCAGACGATCACCCTGCGCCAGAACTTCTACGAGCGTGCGTACGGCAGCGACGTCAACGTCCACACCCGCCCCGGCAGCAGGGTCGTCCTCACCGGCCAGTACAGCTACAGCGACCGTGGCGGCGACACCAGCCCCGCACTCAGCGCCTCGAACCTCAACTGGCAGCCCGTCGCCCACCAGTTGAACAAGCGCGGCACCAACATCGAGGGCGCGGACGTGCAGTGGGGCGACGGCACGACCCACCGGATCTTCATGCCGGGCACGAGGGACACCGTTTACATCAATCTGCACGAGAAGAGCGGCCGCCGCTCGAAGCTGACCTTCGACTACAACGGGCCCGTCACACTGGGCGCCCCCATCGGCGGCGGCAGATACCACGACACGCTGGCCGCGCCGGGCGCCGGGGACGTCGTCATCGCGGGAACACGCGGTAACGATGTGACCTTCGGGGCGGCGCAGTACTACGACGGTTCCACGACCGTGGAGAAGGGGGCGGTGCTGCGGCTCGGGCTCGGGTCGGGCGGTAGCGGCGACGGCTCACTGCTGACGGGGACGGACCAGCGGCGGATCGTGAACGACGGAACCCTGGTCGTACGGAATGTGACACATCCGGTGAAGCTGTCACACCTCAGCGGGACGGGGTCGTTGGTCCAGTCGGGCTCCGCGACGGCCACGCTGTCCGGGAGCGCGGTGACGTACACCGGGACGACGACCGTGAAGAAGGGCACGTTGGCACTGCGCGACGGGGCAACTCTCGTACGCAGCAAGGCGATTCGGCTGGCGGGAACGGCCGCACGGCTCGACGCGGGCTCGTCCGGCCTGCGGGTGACGACGTCACTGAGCGGCCAGGGCACGGTGCAGGGTGCGGTGACCAACGAGGGTGTGGTCACGGGCGGGTTGACGGTGTCCGGCGCGTACACGCAGAGCGCGAAGGGTGAACTGGTCCTGTCCGAACGGCCGTTGAAGGTGAAGGGTCCGGTCCGGCTGGCGGGCGACTTCGACTTCTCGGCCGCCGGGACGAAGCCGGCACAGGCGATCACGGTCCTGGAGCACACCGGCAAGTCCAGGACGACGGGCGCGTTCAAGGGCCTCAAGGAGGGCACCCACTTCGAACTCGCCGACACCACCTACCGGATCAGCTACAAGGGCGGCGACGGCAACGACGTGACGCTGACGGCGACCAGCGCGGGCCGTTCGAAGACGGTCGAGCAGAAACACACGACATCGAGCGCCGCCGCCGCAGCCCCGCGCACGGCCAACACGGCCAGCAGCGGCCTGGGTTGGTGGCCGTACGTACTGGCGGTCGGCCTGCTGATAGGCCTCCTGATCCCGGTGACGAAGCGCAGGCGTACGGGCAGACACGCAGCGAGGTGACGCGCTCCTGAAGGGGCGCGGGGCTGTATCGACGCGCGGCTCCGAGCGTGGGCGCGACAAGCCGCCGCCGGCCCGCAGACCAAAGATCGTCCCCTTCCGATTTTCGCTGGGCTGTCTCCGCATCGGCCGGTACCGTGCGAGTCAGGATCAAGGGGGGGTGAGCTGGTGCGTCCCGTGCTGTTGGTGGATGTGGACGGGCCGCTGAATCCGTATGCCGCCAAGCCCCATCGCCGGCCTGAGGGATACGAGACCCACCGGCTGCTGACGCCGCGCTGGGAGGCCGCCGAGCGGCGTCGGCTGACTCTGTGGGGCCTGCCGAACAAGCCGGTGAAACCGTTGCGCGTGTGGCTCAACCCGCTTCACGGCCCGGCATTGGAGGCGCTCCCCTTCGACCTGGTGTGGGCGACGACGTGGGAGGAGGAAGCCAACGCTTTCATCGCACCGGTCCTGGGACTGCCCGAGCTGCCCTTCGTCGCCTGGTCCTCGCCGCGGGCCGAGCCCGGCGACGGTGTGTTCTGGAAGACGCCGGAGATCGTCGCGTGGGCGAAGGGCAGGGCGTTCGCCTGGATCGACGACGAGATCACAGCGGCGGACCGCGCCTGGGTGGAGGAGCACCACGATGGTCCCGCCCTACTGCACCGGGTCGACCCCCGACGGGGTCTTGCCGTCGAGGACTTCGCCGCGTTGACGGCCTGGGCGACCGGCCTGGACTGACTCCGGTCCCCGGTCACGCACTGGGCGCCCGCGGAAATCCCAGCCTCGGCGCCAGCCCACGCGCCTCCTCCGCCCACCCGGCAAGGAACGCAAGCGTCAACCCCCGCTCCCGATAGCGCAGTTCACCGGAGACAACCCCCGCACCGCCGTAGTCCACCTGCTCCTCCCCCGCCCTGGCCAGACTCAGCGCGGTGAGCCAGTCGTACTTGACCGCCGACGCGCACACGGCCAACCTCACCACCTGCTCGTCGCCTCGCCAGCCGCTCTCCCGCAGACCGTGCAGATACGCCTCGTACGCCCGCGCCGCATACTCGGGCAGACGAGCAGCCGGTACGAACAGGTCGAAGACCGAGTCGGGGAGGTAGTTCCCGAGGTCCTCACCGAGCGCCCCGTCACCGGCGAACGCCCAGTCGAACAGCACACTCTCCGCGCCGTCCGCACGGACATTCGCGGGCCACAGGTCGAGATGGCTGAAGGCACGCGGCAGTGCCTCCATGATGTCCACAAACCACTCGCGGTCATGGTGCAGCCGAACCATCTCCTGGCGCAGCCCGGCCGGAAAGTGGTCGCGCACCAGGGGCTGTTGCCAGGCTTCGTCGTCATCGAGAAGTTCCTGCCCGCGGGTGTTACTACCGACGTACTCACGCAGAAACCGACGCGAGAACCACGGCCGGTCGGCCACCTCACCCATGGCTCCCTGCGCGGCCCCCAGCCGACGCGCGTGTGAGACATGCCGGTCCAGCGACCAGGAGGTCCCCGGTTCGCCCCGTACGTCCTCCAGCCACAACGCCACGTCGCCGTCCGCTCGCTCGACACAGGCCAGCAGACGGGGCGCACGGACGCCGTACCGCTCCCACACCCGCACGAGCCCGGACTCGTACGCATCGGCCTCGCGCCGCCAGTAGTTCCAGTGCCGGGGGTCGTCCGTGGCCGCCCAGCGCCCGGTGGCCTCCTTGGTGCGGGTCAGGACCTTCAGGACGGCCGTGCGGCCACCGCCCGACACCCGCCACACGCCCGCTGTGACACCGTTCTTGGGGTTGTGCACGAGCGGTTCGAAGACGGCGTCGTCCGCGCCGAGAACCTCACGCGCCTCGGCGTTCGGGAGAGCGGTTTCAGGCATCCTCCAAGGATGCCGTCCGCCGCCCCCGCAGCCACACGTACACCGGAATCCCCGCGAACAGGAACAGCACACCCTGGTAGACGGCCGCGTAACCGGCTCCCGCGATCAGCCAGAAGGAGAAGGCGAAGGACAGGGCGGCGACGAGGAGGTCGCGGACGAGGCCTGCCGGGCGGACGCGGTCTCGCGTGCCCTGGGCCAGCCAGTACAGCTGGGCCGCGGCCGAGAGCAGGTAGGGCACGCAGCCTGTGAACGTCGTGATCAGGACGAGGACGCGGAAGGTGGTGTCCGGGCCGGCGGTGTAGTTGAGGGCGATGAGGAGCGTGCCGAGGACGGCCACCGCCCAGACTCCGAAGCCGGGCACGCCGCCCTTGCCGACGCGGGCAAACGGTTTCGGGAACAGTCCGTCGCGTGCGGCGGCGTACGGCATCTGCGCGGCCATGAGGATCCACCCGTTGAGGCAGCCGGTGATCGAGGCGACGGCGACCAGGGCCATCGCGGTGCCGCCCCAGGAGCCGCCGGTGATCGCGTTCACGGCGTCGGCGAAGGGGGCGCCGGAGTCGATCAGTTTGTCGTGCGGGACGAGGCCGAAGACGGCGACCGTGCCGAGGATGTACACGAGGGCGGAGGCGAGGGTGCCGAGGATGCTCGCGCGTCCGACGGTGCGCTCGGGGTCGTCGACCTCGCCCGCGCTGACCGCCGCCGACTCGACGCCGAGGAAGCTGTAGAGGAGCAGGGCGGCCGCGGCGGCGAGGGCACCCGGCGCGCTGTCGCCGGAAGCGTTGAACGGACCGAAGTTGTCCGCGTCGACGAAGAAGAGGCCGATCGTGGCGACGAGCAGCAACGGCACGAACTTCAGGATCGTGGACACGACCTGGACCGCCCCGACCCAGCGCGTGCCCGCGAAGTTCGCGGCGGCCGGCAACCACAGCGCGCCCAGCGCGACGACCGCTTCAAGGGCGTGGTTGCCGTGCAGCGGGATCAGGACGTCGACGTAGCCGACGACCGCGACCGCGAGGGCCGCGATACTGACCCAGCACATCGTCCAGTACGACCACGCCGACAGGAATCCCGCGAACGGGCCGAACGCGTCGCGCGGGTACACGTACAGGCCGCCGGTGACCGGGCTGCGCCGCGCCAGCTTGCCGAAGAGCAGGGCGAGCAGGACGGCGGCGACCGAGAGGACGACGAAGGCGAGCAGGCTGACCGTGCCGTACGGGGCCACGGCGGCGGGCAGGGCGAAGATGCCGCCGCCGATGATGTTTCCCATGACGAGCGCGGTGGCGGCGGCGAGGCCGAAGGTGCGGCGGCGCGGGGCGGGTGCGGCGGCCTTCTCGGCCTCAGAAGGCTCGGGGACCTTGGTGGTCTTCGGCGGCCCGGAAGGGTCCGCGGCCTCGGCGGGCCTGGTGGCGGTCATGGCGGTTTCCGTGGGGATGAGCGGGGACGGGGAGGGCGTGATCGTAACCCGACGTCCCACATGCTGGTCGATCTGTTCATGTACTGGACACAGACGGCCGCCGCATGCCGCTTCGCCTAGCCTCGTGGCATGACCAGCGACACCTCCCTCGCCGCAGCCCTCGCCACCGGCACCGTCGTCCTCGACGGCGGCATGTCCAACCAGCTCGCGTCCGCCGGGCACGACCTGAGCGACGAGCTGTGGTCGGCCCGACTGCTCGCCGAGCGGCCCGAGGCGATCACCGAGGCGCACCTCGCGTACTTCGCGGCGGGCGCGGACGTGGCGATCACCAGCAGTTACCAGGCGACGTTCGAAGGGTTCGCCAAGCGCGGTATCGGCCACGCCAGGGCTGCTGAACTCCTCGCGCTCAGCGTGGAGTTGGCCCGTGAGGCGGCCGGGCAGGCGCAGGCGAAGGGCGTGCGGCGGCCGCTGTGGGTGGCGGCCTCGGTCGGGCCCTACGGAGCGATGCTGGCGGACGGCTCCGAGTACCGCGGGCGGTACGGCCTGAGCGTGGACGAGCTGGAGGCTTTCCATCGGCCTCGGCTGGAGGTGCTGGCCGCCGCCGGTCCCGACGTGTTCGCCCTGGAAACGGTTCCCGACACGGAAGAGGCGCAGGCGTTGTTGCGGGCGGTACGGGGGCTCGGGGTGCCTGCCTGGTTGTCGTACACCGTCGAGGGTGGGCGGACTCGTGCCGGGCAACCGTTGGAGGAGGCGTTCGGGCTGGCCGCCGAGGTGGATGAGGTCGTCGCGGTGGGGGTGAACTGCTGTGCACCGCAGGATGTCGATCGTGCGGTGCGGACTGCCGCCCGTGTCACCGGCAAACCTGTCGTCGTCTATCCCAACAGTGGGGAGGCCTGGGATGCCGAGGCGCGCGCGTGGACGGGACGTCCCATGTTCTCGCCGGAGCAGGTTGCCGGGTGGCGGGAGTCGGGGGCTCGGTTGATCGGCGGGTGCTGTCGGGTGGGGCCGGGGGCGATCGCTGGGATCGCGGAGACCTTGCGCGCGGGGTAACGCTGCGGCGATCAGGCGCCGGCGCTCCCCTACTCGCCCTTCGAAACCGGTTGCCGTATTGTTTCCGCCGTTCTCCAGGGGTGGGCTTTCTCGTGTGCGGGAGAGGGGCGAGACAGGGATGACCAGGAAGAGTGAGGACGCGAGCCGCAGCACGATCCGGGATGTCGCGGCGCGGGCCGGGGTGTCCGCGTCGACCGTGTCTCGGGTGCTCGGTGGGGTGTATCCGGTGAGCGCGGCGACGCGGACCCGGGTGATGCGGGCCGTGCGCGAGATGGACTACGTCGCCGACGCGCGCGCCAAGGCGATCGCCGGGGTCGGCACACCCACGCTCGCGTTCGTGCTGGAGGACATCACCGGGCCGTCGTTCGCCCACATGGCGCACGGCGTGGAACGGGAGGCGACGCGGCTCGGGCATCTTTGTCTGGTGTGCAGCACGGAGGGGGACGTCCGGCACGAGCTGGAGTTCGTGGAGATGATGCGGGCCCAGCGGGCCGCCGCGGTGATCCTGGTGGGCGGCGCCGCCGACACCCCGGAGTACCGTGAGCGCACCCGCCGTATCGCCGACTCGCTCGCGTCGGCCGGCTCCCGGCTGGTGCTGTGCGGCCGGCCGCCGCTCGGCCCCGGGGCACCGGTGACGGTCATCGAGTACGACAACGAGGGCGGCGCGTACGCCCTGGTCGCCCACGTCCTCTCCCAGGGCCACCGGCGTGTCCTGTTCCTCGGCGGCAAACCGGACCACACCACGGCCCAGGGCCGGGAGCGCGGTTACCTCGCCGCCCACCGCGCCCGCGGCATCGAGCCCGACCCGGCGCTTGTGTTGCACGGCGACTTCACCCGCGACTCGGGCCACCGTCTGATGCGCCAAGCCCTGCAGAAGGAGCTGGAGTTCACGGCCGTGGTCGCCGCCACGGACATGGTCGCGGCCGGCGCGCTGACCGCCCTGCACGAGGTGGGGCTGAACGTGCCGGGTGATGTTTCGCTGGCCGGTTACGACGACATTCCGTTCGCCCGCGACCTCCATCCCGCCCTCACCACGGTCCACGTCCCGTACGAGGAACTCGGCCGCCTCGCCGTCCGCACCGCCCTGGGCCGCACCCCGGAGGCGCCGGACGAGCATCTGCTGTTGGGGACGCATGTGGTGGTCCGGGACTCCGTGGGGTCGGTGGACGGGTAGCAGGGGACGTCGAGGCCCTGGGTCAGCCACGCACCGAGGCCGTTCACGCACCCGTGTTTCCATCGGTGTTTCCGTCGGTGTTTCCGTTCAGTGCCGACGTGCCCCCGCCTCAGTGCCGACGTGCCCCCGCCGAGCGGCGCAGGCGGCGTACCGCCGAGCGCAGTTCCCCGGCGAGCAGAGGCGCGCCGTCGGCCGCACCGGCCGGGGCCGGTTCGCGGAGTGCGGATTCGGTGGCCGTCCACAGGGCGAGTTCGGCGTCGCGGGGGCCGT
The DNA here is from genome assembly GCF_053596855.1 of Streptomyces sp. NPDC001617. Classification (NCBI taxonomy): domain Bacteria; kingdom Bacillati; phylum Actinomycetota; class Actinomycetes; order Kitasatosporales; family Streptomycetaceae; genus Streptomyces; species Streptomyces sp. NPDC001617. The sequence continues at coordinate 52,262 of NZ_JBSFHA010000053.1, read as the reverse complement.
ACACCGTGTGGGGTTCGCCCGCGTCGAAGATGCGCACCGGGTGCGAGTCGTTCCACGCCTCCCACCCCGGGTCGCCGTCCACCGCGAAACGCACCCACGCCTGGTGCATCGCCGTGGCCAGCTCCTGCGGCGCACCCTCTCCTGCGAGCTTGCGCGATTCCGGTACGTCGCCGGTGTCGAAGACGAAACCGAGCTCGAGGGCGTGGCAGGCCCCGAGGTCGGGGAGGGTGGAGGGCCAGGCGAACTCGTAGACGTAAGCGGTTTCAGGGCGGGCGTCGGCCAGACGGTGCAGCGGGATGCGCAGGAGGTGGTCGGTGACGAGCTGGCCGACGATCTCGGCCGTGCCGGCCTCCGGGCGGAGGGCGCGGTAGCCGCGGGGCACCTCGGTGCCGCAGTGGCAGCGGGCCATGGCTCCGGCGAGGGCGACTGCGCCGAGCCGGTCGACGCGTTCGAGGAGGCCGCCGGGGACGAGCCAGAGGCGGTACTCGTCGCTGGTCCAGCCCAGCATCAGGTCGACGTCCTCGGCCGCGTCGCCGTCGACGAGGGCCTCCAGGGGGTCGCGCGGGACGAGGTCGCCGTCGACGACCAGGCCGAAGGAAGGACCGCCGAGGACGGGGCTGCTGAGCCGGCCGACGTCCGCCTGGGTGCGCAGCAGCAGCTCGCGGTCGACGTCGGCGAAGGCCGCGGCGGTGGCGGGGATCTTCAGCCGGGTGGCCATACGGCGCACCATCCGCCGTACCTTCTCCCGGTCGAACGCTTCGGGCGGCCCGCTCTGCAGGACCGCCCGTCGCACCAGGCCCCGCGCCTGCGGGGCGGCCACCAGGGCGCCGATGCTGATCGCCCCCGCGGACTGACCGAAGAGGGTGATCCGGTCGGGGTCGCCGCCGAAGGCCGCGATCGACTCGTGCACCCAGCGCAGGGCGGCGAGCTGGTCGCGCAGTCCGGGATTGGCGGGGGCGTCCGGGAAGAGGCCGTAGCCCTCGACGCCCAGCCGGTAGTTGATCGAGACGAGGACGACGCCGTCGCGGGCGAAGCTCCGCCCGTCGTACACCGGGATGGCGGAAGAACCCCTGGTCAGGGCCCCTCCATGCACCCACACCAGGACCGGGAGCCGGGCGGCGGGGCCCGGCTCCGGCGTCCAGATGTTCAGGTTGAGGCAGTCGTCACCCGGGACGACGGGGTCGGAGAGGTACTTCTCGAAGGCCTCGGAGTACGGCGGTTTCGGCGGCGTCGGCCCGAAGGACCCCGCGTCGCGCACACCGTCCCAGGGCTCGGGCGGGACGGGCGGCCGGAACCGGCGCGGACCGAAGGGGGGTGCGGCGTACGGGATGCCCCGGAACACCGCGACCCCGTGCTCGTAACGGCCGCGCACCGCCCCGTACGGCGTGCTCACCACGGGGTCCCTCTGGACTGCTGTCGTCATGTGCCCACCAGCCTCCTCACCGCGCCTCCGCACCGGTAACAACAGAGCATCACAGATCGCTCCGGTATTCCGGTGCAGAGCGCGATTCGGCCGCTACTCGGCGTAAACGCTTACTTGGCGTACATCAGCGTGCCGAAGCCGAGCTGGTCGTAGCCGCCGCTGGTGGAGCCGTAGTCACCGCCGCCGCCCTCGGGGGCGACGAGGTCGTAGTACATGGCCGAGATGTACTTGTCGTCCAACGAGAGGCGCCGGTTGTAGTGGAAGTGGAGCATGGCCCACACCGGCCGGACCTGGCCGCGGCTGGCGGTACTGATCACCGTCTGGGACGAGGTGGCGCAGCTCTGGCCGGTGCCCCAGGTGTAGGTGGTGAAGGGGACGGCGTCGCCGCTGTTGTACTTGGCCACGTACTGTGCGGCCTTCATGAACCTCCGGCTGTCGTAGGAGTACAGGTCGTCGCCCTGGTTCCAGGCCATCTCGCAGATCGCGCCCATCTGGCCCATGCCCATGACGCTGTGGCCCTGGTCGCGACCGGACTCCTGCCACTGGCCGAGGGCGTAGCCGTCGGAGTCGGTGTACAGGTAGGGCACGGCGTGTGCGAGGGAACCGTTTCCGGCGCCGGACTTGAAGTACGTGACGGCCTGGTCGTACTTGGAGCTGTCCTCGTTGAGGATCCCGATGGCCAGCACCGAGGCCATGTTGCACAGGTCCCAGTTGGCCCAGTAGTTGGTGATGCAGGCGTCGTTGTGGTTGGTCAGGAAACTGTTGTTGAGCGGGTAGAAGACGTTCGCCATCATCTCCTGGGCGGCGGCGAGGTCGAAGCCGTCGTAGCCCCGCATGAGTTCGCAGGCGTTGGCGAACTGCCAGCCGTAGATGCCGGCCGCGAGGAATCTGTCCGCGTTGCCGGTGACCGCGGTCAGCGTGGTCGACCAGGCGTTGAGGATGGCGGCGGCGCAGGCCGCGTTGGCCTCGGTGCCACCGACCTTCCAGCGCAGGGCGTTCTGGTAGGCGGCGGCGATGTCGTTGTAGAGCAGACCGTAGTTCTCTCCGCTGTCGGCTCCGCGGACGATCGTGGCGGTCGCCCGGTTGGTCCAGGTGGACTGGGAGTGGGAGTTGGCGGTCAGCTTGTTCCAGCCGGACAGCCAGGGGTCGGTACCGGCGGCGACCCGTACCTTGGCGCGGTTGATGTCGCCGGCGTTGTGGAGCATGCCGGGGTGGGTCCAGGTCGACGGTGCCGCGCCGGCGGTGCTGTCCGCCAGTGCGACCGCCGAGCCCCCGAGGGCGAGCGCGGCGGTGAGTCCGCCGGCGGTCCGCAACAGACCACGTCGGCTCAACTCGCCCTGCTCAGGGGGCTGGTGGGGGGAAATGCGGCTCATTTCGGTACGACTCCAATCCGTGGGGGGATCAGTCGGGGTTGATGCTCACCTCGTCGAACTCGGTGGTGCCGAGGGCCAGCGGGCTGCGGGAGCAGACGACCGGACCCACGTGGAAGGGGGCGTCACCGAACCCGGGGATCTCGCCGGAGGCGAGGTCGGTCCAGGTGACGCCGTCATCGGTGGAGACAGCCGCGGCGAAAGCGGTTCCCGTGCGCTTCAGCCGCAGTGACAGGGGCAGTTGTACGGTCGTGGTCCCGGAGAGGACGGAAGCACCGGCGACGATCTTGCGCAGCATCAGCTGCGCGCTCGTTCCGCCGGTGACGATCACTCCGGCGGCCTGGTCGAAGGGGGACAGGGACTTGGCCATCAGCAGCCCCACCCGGTCGGCGGTCGCCCCGGCACGGGAGACCAGCCGGGCGGTGACCGTGCAGTCGCCGGTGACGGGCTGCCGTACGAACTGACCCGTCATTCCCTGGCCGTTGACGGTCAGGTCGACGCCCGCACCCCGGACGATGAAGGTCCCGTCCTCGTACGACGTGCTGCCCGGAGTGCGGATCGCGACCACGCCGAGCGTCCCGTAGGCCCGGTCGTCGAGGATCACGTCGCCGAGGTCGCCGTAGGTCCAGGGGGCGGGCGGGGGTGTGCCGACGGTGAGGGTGAGGGTGCCGGACCCTTCTCCGGCCGCGTTGCCGGCGGTGGTCGAGACCGTGAACTCCCCTGTCTCATGCGGCGATCCGGAGATCAGGCCGGTGCGTCCGTCGACGCGCAGGCCGTCGGGGAGACCGTCGGCGGTGAAGCGGATCGGCTCGTGCGTGGCGCGCAGGAGGTGCCGGAAGGGGACGCCCCTGTTCGCGAACGCCGTGGTGGCGGAGGTGAGTTGGGGTGTCGCCGGGGTCGGCATCTGTGCTGCGGACGGTTGCGAGAGCGGGCCGCGGCCGCCGGAGTTCGTCTTCGCGACGGCGTAGTGGTACGTCGTCCCGGGGGTACCGGTGGCGTCCGCGTAACGGATACGGGTGCCGAAGCCGACGGGGCCGATGGCGGTCGCGAGGGTGTGGTACGGACCGTCGGCGCTCTCGGCGCGCAGCACCTTGAAGCGGGCCGAGGGGTCCGGGTCGGTCCAGGTCAGCTCGACGGCGTCGGCACCGGTGGCGGCAAGCAGACCGGTGGCGGTACCGGCGGGCCGCGGCACGCACCAGACGTCGCCCCGGTCCGAGGTGACGGTGACGTTGTCGAAGGCGCCCGTGCCGGTCTCGGCGTAGTCCTCGTCGACGCCAAGGCAGGAGGTGAGGACGAGTCCGGCGTACGCCGCGCGCCCCAACTCGAGCTCGGTGGAACCGACTTCGGTCCAGCGAATGCCGTCCGGGGAGATCGCCCCGGTGCAGCGACGGCCCTTCCTGGTCACCCGGACCCAGTAGGGCGCCCGCAGCCGGTAGCCGTCACCCGCGCCCTCGACGTACGGGGCCTCGAGCGGAGTCGCCGACTCGGGGAGCGCGCCGAGGCCGGAGATCGGGAAGGCCGCGTTGACGGTGATGGCGTCCTGCTGGGCGGGCGGCACGGGGGTGCTGCCGGTGGCGGAGATGTCCGCCCCTTCCGTGGCCCGTACGCTCCACACGCCGCTCCAGGTGTGCAGCGGCAGCCCCTGGATCAGCATGGCGGCGTGCGCCGCGTCCGCGTCGAGGGAGGCCCGGAGGGTGACGCCGATCTTGGAGTACTGCGAGCTGAGCGGCCACACGATCCGCGCGGTGACGCTGCCGTCGCCGCGCAGGGGCACATGGGCGATCCGGTAGGTGTCGGTGGTGCCGCTCGCCTCCAGGACGAAGCGTTCACCGTCGAAGGCGGCGGAACCGGGGATCTTCACGGTGCCGAGGTCCTGGCTGGACCAGGGGTCGGGGAGGCCGGCGGTGGCGCAGGCGGGGCTCGAATCACCGCTGCCGCCTCGGGCGTTGGTGGCGCTGACCGTGTAGTGGTACGTCCGCCCGGGGCGGACCCCGTCGTCGGTGTACGTCGGCTTGTCGAGGTCCCGGGCGATCTCCTCGTACGGGCCCCCGAGCTCGCTCGCCCGGCGGACGGTGTATGTGCTCGCCCACGCCGACGGCAGCCAACTGACGCTGACGGAACGGGAGTCACCCACCGCCGTCACGCCCGCAGGTGCCGTCGGCACGGTCGAGGCCGGGGCCGTCGTACCGGCGTAGGCGACGGTGCCCCAGCTGGGCAGGTCGTCGTTGCTGCCCTCGACGACGCGGGTACCGCCGGTGCCGCGGAAGACTGCGGCCTTGGTGTACGGGGTGTCGAGGCCGCGGACGCCGGCGTAGTGGGCGTAGGCCATCTCGTAGATCGGCGGGAGGGTGCCGCGGCCGGTCGCGGAAACGGACGTCTTGATGTACTTGCCGGTGCGGTCGAGGGCGGGGGTGAAGGGGACGTCGTTTCCGAGGTTGTATCGGGCGTCGTACTCGAAGTTGGCGAGGATGCGGTGGTCGTCGAAGCCCCACAGGTCGACGCCCTGGTTCCAGGCGACCTGGGCGATGTCGCCGGTGAGGCCGACGGCGAGCTGCTCGTGGCCCTGGTCGCGGCCGGACTCCTGACCCTGGCCCGCGTCGGTGACGATCCGATGCAGGATGCCGCCGTTGCCCGCGCCGGCCGCGGCGAAGCGCAGGGCGTCCTCGAAGAGGACGGGTTTCTCGCAGAACACACCGATGGCCAGGATGGTCTGCAGGGCCGTCAGGTCCCAGTTGCCGTTGGCGTAGAGCATGTAACCGGATACCGCCGGATACCAGACGTCGAGGAAGGACGCCTCGCAGCGTGCGATGTCGTCGTCCGCCCATCCGTCGTAACCGGTGTGGCGCAGCAGCTCGGCGGCGTTGACGAACTTGAAGGCCTGGAGGCCGGCACCGAGCGGGCCGTCGGCGCCGGTGATCGCGGTCAGCGAGGCCGACCAGGCGTTGAGGATGTCGCGGGCCTTGTCGGCGTGCGCGGTGTCGCCGGTGACGGCCCACAGGAGGGCGTTCTGGTAGGCGGCGGCCGAGTCGGCGACGGCCTGGTTCTGGAAGTTGGTGGGGCCGCGACCCCAGGAGGTGATCTGGCCCGTGTTCTGGATGGCGTACGTCGACTGGGAGCGTGCGTGGGCCGCGAGCGCCAAGTAGCCGTCGTAGACGGGGGATTGCTTGGCCGCGACCGCCGCCTTCATCCGGGCGAGGTCGGTCGAGGTGTGCAGGAGGCCGGGGTGGGCGAAGAGTCTGCTGCCGGTGGCGTTCGGTTCGGCGGCCCGGGCGGCGGTGGGCACGAGCAGTCCGCTCGCGCCCGCGGCCAGCATCAGGGCCGCCGTGCCGCCGAGGAAGGTCCGGCGGCTCGGTCCTGGGGTGATCATGACGCGGCGGCCGCCTCGGCCTCGGCGGTCGTGAGGAACTTCAGGTTCGTCACGTGCTCGTTGTAGAACCACTGGATGGCGTCGGTGGTGTAGTACCAGCTGGGCTTCCTCATCGAGTCGGCGATGACGACGCCGTTGATCACCAGGTTCTCGAAGGTGACGTTGTTGATGGCGTGATCGGCGTCGTAGCCCAGGAACAGCGACGGGTTGGCGTGCGTGCCCGTGTAGCTGAGGTTCTTGACGTAAACGTCTTCGATACCGCGACCGACCGAGGTGTTGTACTTCGGGTTGTACATCACCTTCATGTAGATGACCTGACCGCAGCGGAAGTCCTCGATCCGGACATCCTCGATGCGCACGTTCTTGATCAGGTTGGAGTCGCCGGGGTTGAGGGCGATGCAGCCCTGGTAGTTCATCTGGGGTTCGCGGTGGTCGAGGATGTCGATGTTCCTGATGAGCAGGTTCTCGATGGTCTCGGGGGCGTCGGTGTTGCCGTGGGTGCCGATGTTGATCGGGTGGGCGACGTCGGCCCACAGGGTGCAGTTCTGGACCGTGATGTCGCGGGTGTCGCCGTAGTAGTCCCAGCGGTGGGCGTAGATCGCGACGCAGTCGTCGGAGTTGCGCAGGAAACAGCCGTCGAGGACGACGTCGGAGGAGGAGAAGATGTCGATTCCGTCGCCGTTTCCGCGCGAGCTGAAGCCGCGGACCTTCTTGTAGCGGACGTTCTGGCTCTCGCCGATGGTGGAGATGTAACCGCCCCTCGGGTTGAGCACGATGACATCCTGGGCGCAGATGTTCTTGCTGCCCTCGACGAGAATGCCGTTGTACGGGCTGGCGATCACACCGTGGCCCTTGATGCCGGCCTTCTCGACGTCCTTGAAGTACACCTGCGCGCTCAGGACGGCGCCGCCCGCCAGGTAGACGGTCTTGCCGCTGGGCACGTTGAGGACGTTTCCGGTGACGGTGTGCACGCCGGGGCCGAAGTAGAGGACGTCCGGGTCGTCCTCGGCGGGCGGGTTCGGGTCGATCCGGTTGGTGATGATGTGCAGGCAGTCGAAGATCTCGGCATTGATCTGGACGACCAGGTCCTTGGGCTCGTCGAGGGTGAACACCAGGGTGTCGCCGCCGAGTTCGGGCTTGATGCCGTACGAGTCCGGTCTCACGCGGGCCGTGGTGGTGCCGCCCTTGAGGTAGGTGATCTCCAGCTCGACCGAGCCCCGGAAGTCGAAGTACACCATCGAGGAGTTGTAGACCTTGCCGGAGCCGGTGGTGGGGTTGATCTCCTCCAGCTGCGGCCGGTAGATGTCGAGGGTCTGCCAGTCGCCGTCGGGCGCGGTGCGCACCCGCACCTTGAAGCCGGCGTTGGTCGGCATGCCGGACGGAAGCGGGTAAGTGACCAGCTTCGGCGCGGAGTTGGCCTCGTCCGCATGGGCCGTCGTGGCCGTCAGACCACCGGAGAGTCCGGCGGCGAGGACCGTGGCACCGGCGGCCTGGAGCGCCGTACGACGGGACAGGGGCGTGTTCATGGTGCGACTCCTTGCAACAGGTCGGTACGAGGGGCTACTTGAGGCCGGACGTGGACATCCCGGAGACGAACCCCCGCTGGGCCACGAGGAAGATCAGCAGGATCGGGACGACGTACATCACGGACGCCGCGGCCTGGAGGTTGGTGATCGGGCTGCCGGACGGGGCGACGTAGGTGGTCATCACGGCGACGGCGAGCGTGGACCGGTCGGTGGACAGCAGGAGTTGGGGCGCGATGTAGTCGCCCCAGGTCCAGGTGAAGGCGATGACGAAGCTCGCCGACAGCACCGGCCAGGACTGCGGCAGGAAGATCCGCCAGAAGATCCCGCCGTAGCCGCAGCCGTCGACGATCGCGGCCTCCTCCAGCTCGCGGGGCAGGCCGGCGAAGAACTGCCGGAAGAGGAAGACCAGATACGGTGCCGACGACAGCCCCCAGAGCACCCACGGCCAGTACGTGTCGACCATGCCGAGCTTGGCGAAGATCAGGTAGGTCGGCAGCAGGGTGATCATCTGGGGCAGCATCATCGAGCCGATGAGGATGCCGAACAGCGTTTTCTTCCCGGGTGCGGCCAGCCGGGCGAAGCCGAAGCCGACCCAGGCGGAGCTGAGGGTGACGAGGCCGGCGTAGAGCGTGGCGATGATCAGGGAGTTACGGGCGTATCCGAGAAAGTCGATGAGCTTGTAGGCGTCGGCGAAGTTGTGCCACTGGATGTGCGCGGGCAGCCAGTGCACCGGGGCGGCCGCCAGCTCGGACGGCGCCTTGAGCCCGGTGAGGATCAGCCATCCGAACGGCCCGAGGAACAGACCGGCGACGGCGACGAGGGCGGTGTAGAGCACAAGCCGGTTCACACGAACCCGGAAACGGACGGGCGATTTCGGACTCAGGCTGCTCGCGGTCACTTCTTCGCCTCCGGGTCGACGTTGTAGAACACCACGCCGGAGGTGAGCTTGAAGATCAGCCCGGTCGCGACGAGGATCAGGACGAAGAGCAGCCACAGCAGTGCCGAGGCGTATCCGTAGCGGCCGAGCGCGAAGTACTCCGAGAAGACGTGGATCATGTACGTGTAGTTGGACTGCGGAATCGTGGTGAGGCCGCCGGTGCTGGCGATCGGGGCCAGCAGCATCGGCATGATGGTCTGCACCGAAGCGATCACGCCGGTCACGGTCTGGAACAGCAGCACCGGCGACAGCAGCGGCACGGTGATGCTGCGGAAGGTCCGCCAGGCGCTCGCGCCGTCGATACGGGCGGCCTCGTGCAGCTCCCGGGGTACGTCCTGCAAGCCCGCCAGCGAGATGATCATGATGTTTCCGGCGCCCCAGAGCACCGTCATCACCAGCACATAGCGGGCGTACGGATCGGCCAGCCATCCGATAGCGTCGAAGCCGAAGAAGGTCAGCACACCGTTGGCGGCACCAGCGTTCTGGTCGAAAAGGTTCTTGAAAGCGATACCCGCCCCCACCGGCGGCACCACGGCCGGCAGATACAGCAGAGTACGAAACAGCCCGCGCCCCTTGACCGGGCGGTTCACCAGGACGGCGAGCCCCAGCCCGGCGATGATCGACAGCGGCACGGACATCACCGCGAACAGCCCGGCGCGCCCCAGCGAGTCCCAGGTCGCAGAATCGTGCAGCAGCTCGCGATAGTTACCCAGACCGACGTAGTGCCAGTTCGGCGAGATGCCGTCGTACGTCGTGAAACTCAACCACAGCGCGTACACCATCGGTGCGATCGTCAGCAGCGAGAATCCGATGATCCACGGCGAGGCGAACATGTAGAAAGCGCGATGCCTGCGCGTAGTCATCGTGGGCCCACCGCGCTCGGCGGACCGCACCCGCCCGGCGGTCCTGTCCGCGCGCGCCCGTCCCGCCTCCGGCGCCACCTGTTCGACCGTCATCCCACCTGCTCCTTACCGCGCGCGAGCTGCTCATTGATGACCGAGTTCAGCCGCCCCGCGAGGGCGTCGACGGACATCTCGCCCTTCATGGCGGCCGGAGAGACCTGGTTGAAGAGCGACTCGAAGGCGTCCCCGGTGATGTACGGAGTCAGCGAGACCACGGAGAAGTGCCGGAGCTCGTTCTCCTGGACCCGCAACGACCGCCGCTGGTAGTCCTCCTGACGGGGCATCAGTGACTGCAGCGACTTCAGGCTCGGAATCCCCCACCCGCTGGAGGCACGTGCCTTGGCCGGCGCCTCCCCGAAGTACCACTCGAAGATCCGCCAGGCCGCGTCCTTGTTCTTCGCCTGCCGCGGCATCCACATCCCGGTACCGCCCTGGCAGGCGCTGATTCGCCGGCCACCCGCGAAGACGGGAGCGGGGGCGAGCCGGGAGACCTTCGCCAGCTTCTTGTCGGTCCCGATCACGCCGCCCAGCCAGTAGCCGTTGTTCGACATGGCCATGCGCCCGGCCTGATAGGTCGGCCCGTCCCAGCCGTTGGGATCGGGCAGGACGGTACTGGGCCCGACCTTGAGCTTGCAGTAGTCGATGTACCAGGCCAGAGCCTTGCGGGCCTCCGGACTGGTGAAGTCGGCCCGCGAGAAGTCGTCGCTGAAGAGGCTGCCGCCGGCGGAGGCCGTCAGGGTCGCCATCAACGTCAGCTTGGTCAGCCCGTTGTAACTCCCCCCGTAAACGGTTGTCTGCCCCTTCGACCTCTGCACCAGCCGCTTCGCGCGGTCCAGCCACTCCTCATAGGTGACCGGCTCGAGCTCCGCCGGATAGTCGACACTCTTCGCATCGAAGGCGGCCGAGTTGTACCAGTACATGGAGTCCTGGGAGAAGTCCTTGGCCATGCCGTAGCGCGGACCCTTCCCCTGCGCCTCCCCGTCGTAGCGCCACAGATCATTGACCGGATCGAGGTCCTCCACCTTCAGGACGCTGCTCCTGGCGAAGTAGGAATCCAGCTCTTGCATCACCTCCCGCGCCGCGAAGTAGGCGGCGTCCGTGGCGCCGACGGCGCGCACCAGTTCCGGTGGGTTGCCGCTGGTGAGCATCGCGATCAGCTTGGTGATGTCGTAGTCGACCCGGTTGATCGTGATACCGGTTTCCTTCTTCGCCTGCTTGACCAGGTCGGGCGAGAGGTCGTCGGCCTTGGCCATGACCGTGATGGTCTCGCCCGACCCGCCGACCGCGGTGGACACCTGCAGAGCACAGCTGCTCAGTGACGCCGCACCGGCCGCGACACCGACCCCCGAGAGGGCGAGAAAGCGGCGGCGGCTCACGGGAGAACCGGCCTGGGAGTGCATGAACTACCCACTCTCTTCGCTGAGATGGATGAGGGACACGAGCACGCGGCAAACGAGATGACGCAGCGCGAACTGTTTCGGGAACCGGTTGCTACAGGCGGTGGAGGGAGCTTCCGTCGGGGAGCACGGCACGTCAAGAGGCGCGACGAACTTTCGAAAACTGTGGTCCGCCTGGGCGGAAAGGGTTCAGGTGCCTACGCTCCTGGTCAGCATGGCAACCGGTTGTTTCCCATTGACCGCCGCTTCTCGGCAGATCTACGGTAGAAGACGCTTTCTGAAACAGTTACTGCTCCGCTGCTCCCATGTCATTCAGCGCGTCAGGAGAGCCATGCCCAACCCCCCAAGGGCCGTGTTCGCAATGGACCCGGTACATCTCCCCCTGCTCTTCCCTGCACCCCTCATGGCCCGGCTGAGGCAGGCGTCCGTCCTGGACCCCACCCTGGTCGTCAGGGACTTCACCGCTGCCTCGGCAGCCGAGGCCCTGGCCTCCGCCGAGGTTCTGATCACCGGCTGGGGCTGCCCCCACCTGGATCAGACGCTCCTGACCGCGGCCCCCCGCCTGCGCACCGTTCTGCACGCGGCCGGCTCGGTCCGCTCCCTGGTCGGCGACGCACTGTGGAAACAGGGAATCACCGTCTCCAGCGCGGTGACCGGCAACGCGCTCCCGGTCGCCGAGTACACCCTCGCGATGATCCTCCTGACCGGAAAGGACACCTTCACCCACCGCGAGCGCTTCCGCTCCACCCATGCCTACCCGACCCCTGCCGAGACCGCCACCACAGGCAACGTGGGCCGCCGCATCGGCGTGATCGGCGCCTCCCGAGTAGGCCGCCGCCTCCTCGAACTGCTCCGCCCCTTCGACTTCACGGTCCTCCTGCACGACCCGTACGTCAGCCCCACCGAGGCAGCGGCACTCGGCGCCGAACTCCTTCCGCTGGACGACCTGTTGAGACACAGCGACATCGTGTCGCTGCACGCGCCGGACATCCCCGAGACGTACCGGATGCTGGATGCGGGACGGCTGTCGTTGATTCAGGACGGCGGCGTACTGATCAACACCTCCCGGGGCGCACTGGTCGACCCCGACGCCCTCACCGACGAGCTGGTCGCGGGCCGCCTCCATGCGATCCTCGACGTAACAGAGCCGGAACCGCTTCCCGCCGGCTCCCCGCTCTACCGGCTACCCAACGTGTTCCTCACCCCCCATATCGCGGGCTCACTCGGCAACGAGCTGGAGCGCCTCGGCCGCATCGTCGTGGAGGAACTGGAGCAACTCGCGAAGGGAGCCCCGCTGACCCACGAGGTACGGCACGCGGACATGGCCCACGTGGCATGAGCGCAAGAGCCCACCCACGCTCACCATGCCGACGACGGCGGCCGCGAGACAGTCGCAGGGGGCGTTGGCCAAAAATTCACAGCACGCCGGCTGCAGAAAGCACTCTCCGGCCGCCGCCGGCTGCCGAAAGCACTGGTCATCCCGCCTCACCAGCAACCCCGAACCATGGTTGTCCACAGCCCCCGGCCCACCACCAACCCATGGGATACGGTTCCCCGAAATCCAGCACCCACAAAGGAGCCCCCACGGTGAGTCACCGCAAGTCCACCAGTGACACCACCCGGGCCACCATCCGCGACGTAGCGCAACAAGCGGGCGTCTCCGTGGCGAGCGTCTCGCGTGTTCTGTCCGGCAACTACCCGGTCTCCGACGACCTGCGGCGCCGTGTGATGAAGGTGGTCCGGGACCTGGACTACGTCACCAACGCGCACGCCCGTTCCCTCGCCGGGGGCGGCACACCGACCGTGGCGATACTGATCAACAACATCACGGGCGCGGCGTTCGCCCACGTGGCCAAGGGAGTTGAAGGTGCCGCCACCCTCCGCGGATGGCTCTCTCTCGTGGGCACGACCGGCGACGACCCGGAGCGCGAGCTGGCCCTGGTGAACCTGATGCGTCAGCAGGGCGTGGCAGCGGTCGTCCTCCTGGGCGGCGCCTACGACTACGACGAGTACCAGCTCCGCATGGCCCGTTTCGCCCGCTCTCTCGACGCGGCCGGCTCTCACCTCGTCCTGGTCGGCAGGCCCCCCTTGGAAGGCGACGTCCCGGCCACCACGGTCGACTACGACAACGAGGGCGGCGCCTACGCGATGGCCAGCCACCTTCTCTCGGCGGGCCACCGCAGGGTCCTCGTCCTCCCCGGCCCCGCCGAACTCACCACCGCCCAGGGCCGCTTGCGTGGCGCCCGGCGCGCCTTCCAGGCCTACGGCGTCCCGTTCGACGAGGGCCTGGTCCGGTACGGCCCGTACGACGACGAGCACGGTTTCACGGCCGTCGAGACGGCCCTGCACGAGACGCCGGACTTCACCGCGGTCCTCGCGGGAACCGACGTCGTCGCGGCCGGCGCGATGCAGGCCCTCCGCGAAGCCGGACTGCGTGTCCCGGACGACGTGTCCATCGTGGGCTACGACGACATCCCACTGGCCTCCCAGCTGACGCCCCAACTGACCACCGTGCACGTGCCGTACGAGGAGATGGGCCGTGTCGCGCTGCGTGCGGTGGCCGACCGTCGTGAGGGCATCGCGGGTCGCCGCAAGGGCTCCGACGGCGACCACCTGGTGCTGGGCACCCATGTCGTCGTACGCAACTCGGTGCAGCCGCCGCCGACGGGGCACTGACGACGGGGCTCCGCTCGAACCTGCGCTGGTGGCTCTCCTCTCGAAGCGATCGTTTCGTAAACGTTTTCTAGCAACCTCCAGCGCATTTCCCATCGTGACGTAATTAATTCCGCCCGACCCCTTGCTCCATCCGCACCCGTCGTCCTACCGTCTCGGCAACCGCTTTCTACAGCTTCTGCTTGCCCGGCCCCCGCAGCCGCGAGCGGTGGATGTCAGGCCCTCTTGCCGGCCGACACCCCCGAGCCGCCTCCCCGAGCCACCCCCCGATCCGCCCCGAGCCGCCGTCCTCGCCTCCTGAGAACGCCCAATTCCCGAAGGATCACGGTCAGATGAACTTCACCAGCCGCCGGAGAAGGTTCGCCCAAGCCGCCGTAACCGGTCTCACCCTCACCGGACTGCTCACCGCCTGCGGCGGATCCGGTTCCGGTGACGACACCAAGTCGTCCGGCCCGGTCACCCTCCCCTTCTGGGGTTGGGCCAACGGGCAGGAAGCGGTTGTCAAGGCGTTCAACGCCTCCCACAAGAACGTGAAGCTGAAGTACACCAAGGTCACCGACCAGCTGACCATGCAGAAGCAGCTGACCAACGCGGTGAAGGCGGGCAACGCGCCCTGTCTGGTGCAGAACACCGCCGAGTACGTGACCAGTTGGGTCGCGCAGGGCGCGCTCGCCGACATCAGCCAGTACGTGTCGTCGAGCAAGGACAAGTTCAACGCCGGTTCCTGGGCGAGCGCGCAGGTGCAGGGCAAGAGCTACGGCGTCCCCACCAGCTCCGCCCCCAACTTCACGATCTACCGCACCGACATCTTCGAGAAGTACGGCATCAGGCCCCCCACCACCTGGGACGACTTCATAGCCGCCGGCAAGGTGCTGAAGAAGCACGGCATCAAGATCACCAACTACGCCGGTGAGGACCCCAGCACGCTCGAGGTCCTCGCGATGCAGGCCGGCGCCCACTGGTACTCGATCGACGGCAATTCCTGGAAGGTGGACTTCCAGGACGCGGGCACCCTCAAGGCCGCGAAGGTGATCCAGGAGATCATCGACAACGACCTCAACTCCAAGCTTTCCTTCGCCGACTACGCGGCCGTGCAGCGCAACTACGACAACGGCGGTACGGCGACCCGGCAGATCTCCACCTGGCAGATGGCCGGCATGGTGCAGAACTTCACCAAGTCCTTCGGGAAGTGGGCGCTGTCCCCCTGGCCGACCTACCAGGGCGAGGCGGCCAAGACCCCGGCCGGCACCAATCTCACTGGCAGCGTGACCCTGGTGACGAAGCAGTGCAAGGACACGAAGCAGGCCTCCGAGGCCGCGCTCTGGATGTCGACCGACACCGGCGCGGTCAAGACGATGGCGAGCCCGACCACCGGTAACGGCGTGATGCCCGCACTCACGGACAGCAACTCGTACGTGGCCGACGCGATCTCCGACAAGCTCCTGGGCAAGAACTACCAGCCCGCGCAGAAGGTCGTGACGGACAGCCTGAACACGGTGACCACCGACTGGACCTTCGGCCCGGACTGGACCGCCATGTTCACGGAGATGCAGGCCGGCTGGGCGAAGGTCGTGAACAAGCAGCAGAAGGTCACGGACCTCCTCGCGCACATGCAGGAGTGGACGGTCAAGGACCTGAAGTCCCGCGGCATCAGCGTCGAGGGCTAGAGGCTGAGGGCGAGAACCGATGACCCGCTCACTGCGCTGGAAGGGCGCCGCCTTCACGGTGCCCTTCCAGCTCGGCTTCGTGTTCCTGTATCTGCTCCCGATCGGGTACGCGGTCTATCAGTCGCTGTACCGTTCGCAGTCCTCCGGACTCGGCCTCGGCGGCAGCACGGACAAGTTTTCCGGTCTGGACAACTACCAGCAGGGCCTGACCGACCCGGCGTTCATGGGATCCGTCCTGCGGGTCGTGTTGTTCGCCTGTGTCCAGATCCCGGTGATGCTGCTGATCAGCCTCGTGCTGGCCCTGTTTCTGGACGCGCTCACCTCGAAGGTCGCCGGCCGCTTCCGCATCCTGCTCCTCGTGCCGTACATGATCCCCGGCGTGGTCGCCGCGCTCGTCTGGATCAACCTGTACAGCCCGGACGTCGGCCCACTGACCCCGCTCGGCAAGGTATTCGGTTTCGACTGGAACTTCTTCGCCCCGTCGATGGTGTGGCCGTCCATCGGCAACCTGCTCACCTGGCACGGGGTCGGCTACAACATGGTGATCATCTACTCGGCGCTCCAGGGCGTCCCGCGCGATCTCTTCGAGGCCGCCCGCCTCGACGGCGCCTCGGAACGCCGCATCGCGCTCAGCATCAAAATCCCTTACGTGCGGGGTGCGTTGGTGCTCACCGGCATGTTGTCGATCATCCAGATGCTGCAGATCTTCAACGAGCCCGCCCTGTTCCGGAACATCACCCCGCAGACGGTCAGCGACAGCTTCACCCCGATCATGATCATCTACAACCAGGCCTTCAACGCCGGCAACTACCACTACGCAGCGGCCCTCTCGGTGCTCCTCGCGCTGATCCTGGGCGTCGCCTCCTTCCTGTTCTACCGGCTGACGTCGAAGGAGGCCGACTGATGACTCTCACTCAGGAACCCACCACCACAAGCCCGGTCCGCCGTCTCACCCGACCGGATCCGGCCTCCCGCACCCGCGGAGGCCAGCGCTTCCTTCTCGTCGGCCTGACCCTGGCCAGCGTCTACAGCCTCTTCCCGGTGTGGTGGCTGATCGTCGCCGCGACCAAGGACCGCGTCGGCCTCTACCAGAGCAACGGCCTGTGGTTCTCCGGCTGGCACTTCTGGGACAATCTGCACCAGCTGTTCACTTACGAAAACGGTATCTTCCTGCGCTGGACGGCCAACTCCCTGCTCTACGCCGGAGTCGGCTCCCTCGGTGGCACCCTGCTCGCGCTCGCGACGGGCTACGGCCTGGCCCGCTTCCAGTTCCCGGGCCGGAACCTGGTGTTCGCGTGCGTGGTCGGCTCGTTCCTGATCCCGATCGCGCTGCTCACCCTCCCCCTCTATCTGCTGTTCTCCGAGATCGGCCTGGTGGACACGCCCTGGGCGATGCTGGTCCCCTGTCTGATCAACCCGTTCAGCGTCTACCTCGCCAAGGTCTACACCGAGGCGACGATCCCGTACGAGCTCCTGGAGGCCGCCCGTATCGACGGCGCCGGCGAGCTGCGCATCTTCTTCAGCATCGTGCTGCGGATGATGACCACGGGCGGCGCAACCGTTTTCCTGCTCGCCTTCGTGAACACCTGGAACGCCTTCTTCCTCCCCCTCACCGTCCTGCGCGGCGAGAACAACTGGACGCTCAACATCGGCTTGTACAACTGGTCCGGAAAACGCCTCGAATCCGGTGTCGACCTCACCAGCCTCGTCCTGACCGGCGCCCTGCTGTCCATCGTCCCGATGGCGATCATGATGATCGCGATGCGCCGCTACTGGCGCACGGGCGTGACCCTCGGAGCCCTCAAGTGACCGCCCCCACAGGACCGTCCGGAGCCCTGAAGTGACCCTGCTGCACAACCCGGTGATCCGCGGCTTCGCCCCCGACCCCTCCCTGGTCCGGGCCGGCGACTGGTACTACGTCGCGACGAGTTCCTTCGAGTGGTTCCCGACCATCCCGATCCACCGCTCCCGCGACCTGGCCCACTGGCAGTACGCGGGGCATGTCCGCGGCGCCGCCCCCGGCGACTCGCTGGCCGGGGTGCCCGACTCGGGCGGCATCTGGGCGCCCTCGCTGAGCTGGGACGGCGAGCGCTTCTGGGTGGTGTACGCGGTCGTACGGTCCGTCGGGACGCCGTACTTCGACACGGACACCTACCTCTGCACGGCCACGGACGTGAGCGGCAAGTGGTCGGCCCCGCGGCGCATCGCGAGCCACGGCTTCGACCCCGCGCTCTTCCACCACGAGGGCCGCCTCTGGCTGCTCAACCTCCAGAACGACCACCGACCGGGTGGACGCCGGTTCGCCGGGATCGTCCTGACCGAGCTGGACCGGGAGACGCTGAACCCGGTCGGTGGTACCCGCCTCCTCCTCCAGCACGAACGGCTCGTCGAAGGGCCGAAGTTGGTGTACCGCGAAGGCTGGTACCACCTGATCCTGGCCGAGGGTGGAACCGGGTTCGAGCACGGCGTACGGGTGGCCCGCAGCCGCGCACTCACCGGTCCGTACGAGCTCGACGAGCGCCCACTGCTGACCTCCCGGGACGACCCGTCGCTGCCACTTCAGAAGGCAGGCCATGGCGAGCTGGTACAAACGCCGGACGGTGACTGGGTGTTGAGCCATCTGACGGCACGTCCGTTGCCCACGCCCGAGGGTCCGCGCTGCACACTCGGCCGCGAGACGGCGATCCAGCGGGTGACGTGGGACACGGAGGGCCGGCCCAGGCTGGTGCACGGGGGTCACCATCCTGCGGTCGAGGTCGACGTACCGACACAGCCCGACCCTGATGATGAACAACCCATGACACGCGAGGAGTTGGGCTGGCCGTGGAGCACCCTCCGCGGCTGTCCCGACCCCTTCTGGGCCGACACCACCACCCGCCCCGGCTGGATCCGGCTGCGCGGTCGGCACGGCCCGGAATCCCGGTGGGCGTACAGCCTGTTGGCCCAGCGCGTCACCGAGCACCGGTCGGAGGCCGAGGTCACTGTGGAGGCGCGGCCGGACACCTTCACACAGGCCGCCGGCCTGGTCCTCCGGTACAACGCCGAGGCCTGTCTGAGCCTGGACCTGACCTGGGCGGAGCCGGAGGACGAAGCCCAGCGAGGGCAGCAGTGGCAGGGCGGCGGCCGTACGGTGCTGCGGCTGACGGAGCGCGACGAGGCGAGCACGCGGACGGTGGCCGTCGTGGATGTCGACGTCGACGCGCCGGTGACGCTGGGCGTGACGGTCGACGGGCCCACGGCGCGTTTCTGGCATGTGCGCGAAGGGGCCCGTATGCCCATCGGTGAGCCATTGGACTTCACCCGGCTCTCCGACGACCACGGGTCGAAACTCCGCTTCACCGGCGCGATGGCCGGCATCCATGCAGTGGACCTGGTGGACGCGGCGTTCACGGCCGACTTCACCGGTTTCCGGCTCACCTGCTGGTGACGGTCACCGCCCGCGCACACCCCCACCGCCACGTTCGAGGTTTCGAAAGTCCGGAACCGTGAAGACCTGGCGAAGCCCGACCTCTTCCCGACCTCAGCCCGTGAACCTAGGGTAGGAAGCGCTTACTGTTTTGCGCGCCGGTCGAAACTTTTCATGGCCCTCGGGCGGGCCGGAGGGGTGGTTTCCTATGGTCCGTACGGAGAGTGCCGGCGTGGCCGCCGGTCCGACGCTGGCCGTGGTGGCCCGGGAGGCAGGGGTTTCCGTGCCGACCGCCTCCAAGGTGGTCAACGGCCGTGAGGACGTGGCGCCGGAGACGCGTCGTCGGGTGACGGAGGCGCTGGACCGGCTCGGCTACGTCCGCAGACCCCGTTTCGACGCGGCGAAGGTGCCCGGGCTGGTCGACCTGGTCGTGCACTCGCTCGCCAGTTCCTGGTCGGGGGCGGTGCTGCACGGGGTGGAGGCGGCCGCGCACGACGTGGGTCTCGAGGTGGTCGTCTCCGCAGGGCTGACCCGGACGCGGAGCGGGCGCCCGGAGCGCGGCTGGCTGGACAAGCTGATCGCGCGCGGCTCGTCCGGGGTGCTGTTCAACCTGGCCGAGCTGACCCCGTCCCAGTACGCCTGGCTGGACCAGCACCGCATCCCGTACGTCCTGATCGACCCGGTCCTCGAACCGCCGCCGGGTGTCGTGTCGGTCGGCGCGGCGAACTGGCAGGGCGGCGTGACGGCGACCGAGCATCTGCTCTCGCTCGGCCACGAGCGCATCGCCGTGATCGCCGGTCACCAGCGCAAGATGTGCAGCAGCGCGAGGGTCGCCGGCTATCGCTCGGCGCTGGCCTCGGCGGGCATCCGGCATCGTCCCGAGTACGTCCGGCACGCCGGTTTCGACGAGACGATCGCCCACCGCCGCATGCTGGACCTCCTGGACCTGCGCGAGCCGCCGACCGCGGTGTTCGTCTGCTCGGACCGGATGGCGCTGGGTGTGTACGAGGCGCTGGCCGAACGGGGGTTGAAGGTGCCCGACGACATCAGCGTCGTGGGATTCGA
This sequence comes from Streptomyces sp. NPDC001617, assembly GCF_053596855.1. Classification (NCBI taxonomy): domain Bacteria; kingdom Bacillati; phylum Actinomycetota; class Actinomycetes; order Kitasatosporales; family Streptomycetaceae; genus Streptomyces; species Streptomyces sp. NPDC001617. The sequence continues at coordinate 32,529 of NZ_JBSFHA010000053.1, read as the reverse complement.
CGACCTCCCGGAGTCCCGCTGGACCACCCCGGCCCTCACCACCGTCCGCCAGCCGCTCTCCGAGATGGCGGCGACGGCCCTGCATCTGCTGGTCCGCATGATGGAGGGGGACCGCCCGGAGGGCACGCGCACCGAGTTGTCGACACGGTTGGTGGAGCGGGCGAGCACGGCCCGCCCGCGCTCCTAGCGACTAGCCTTTCCGCACAGTCCAGTTGATACCGCCCAGCAGATGGGAACGGAACTCCGGGTCGTCGTAGGCCTCGTCGGCATGTCCGAGGGCCGTGTAGAAGACCCGCCCACGCACCTGTTCCCGACACCACGCCAGCGGATGGTCGTCGCCCATGCCGCCGCCCTCGTACGACGCCTCGTCGGCGCGCAGCAGGATCCGTGCCGAACCGCGTGGGTTGGACCGGAAGTCGTACCACTCGTCGGTGAACTCCCAGACGGGCGGCAGGTGTTGGGTGGCGGGGTGGTGCCGGTCCTCGACGACGGCCTTCCCGGGCTGGTACTCCGGGTGCCGGTCGAACCGGGCGCCCAACAGCTCGCCGTAGGACGGCCATTCGTACTCCGTGCAGGCGGCCGCGTGCACCCCGACGAAGCCGCCGCCCGACTCCACATGGGCGGCCAGCCGCTTCCGGCCGGCCGGGGTGAGCACCTCGCCGCTGGTGGAGAGGAAGACGACGGCCGCGTACGCGTCCAACGGCGCTTCGAGAGCGGCCGGGTCCTCGGTGTGGTCCACCTCGAAGTCGGCGAGGGTGCGTACGGCGTCGACGGCGGCCGGGATGGAGTCATGGCGGTAGGCGGTGGTGCGCGTGTAGACAAGGAGTCGGGTGGCCATGGCACAGGAGCCTAGCCCGGCCGGACGAAGGGGCGACGGACACAGGCGATGTCACTGATCAACCAGCGCCGACACCGACCGGTGTGGCCTTTCGTGCTGGCGGGGTCTGTGCTGCTGGCCGTTCTCGGAGCGGTCGCCGGGTTCGCGTACATGGTCCATCGGCTGTCCGACCCGGCGACGCCCTCTCCGGTCGGTATGCGCATCGACGGGTCCCGTGTTTCGGTCAAGTTCCCGACCTGCCCGACCGACAGGGTGGAGACGGTCGAGGTGTACGACAGCGATTCCGAGAAGTTGCTCTGGCGGGCGCACGGCCTGAAGACGTCTCAGAGGGAGCGCGGCACGGTCACGCTGTGGACAGCGGACGACTTCGTCAAGGCCGCTCCGGCGACCAGGCCCGGGATCCTGCCGAAGAGCCTCGACGTCTCCGTTGTGACGGCGATCGGTAGTTGGCCCCTCCGATCGATAATTGGCCCCGAGGTGGTCTGTGATCGCGATCTTTTGGTCATCTGAGGAGATCGCCACGTGTCGCAGATCAGCGGCTGCTCCCCTTGATGCGTGGGTGCGGGAGCCGAGGTGCGGTCGGAGCGGTGCGCACTCGAGGACTTGATCGAGCCGTACGCACTCACCGATTCCGTACGCATTCACCTGTCGCTGGGCGAGGGTTGGACCACTTCGTGGACGACCGCTTGGCGGTTTGACAGCGACGAGGTCTTCTGGCCGGTCCGCGATCTGGATTCGGTTCCGGTGCTCTCGGGTTGCGTCCAGGGAAGTGGTGTACGGGTTCGACCTGATCCGGGGGTCTGCTCCGGCATCGGGATGGTGCCCGCATAGATGAACGGCCACCGGCTGATCTTCGAAGTGTCGAAGCCTCGAAGGAGATCAGCACGATGACCGCACCCGACAGTCTGCCCCTGCACGCCCTCGCCGAAGACAACCTCGCCGCGGCGAGTCCTGACCTGCTGCGCGCGATGATCAAAACGTTCGCCGACGCGCTCATGTCCGCGGAGGCCGACGCCCTCTGCAACGCCGAATACGGCCAGGTCAGCGACGAACGCGTCAACCACCGCAACGGCTATCGCCCGCGCGAGTGGGACACCCGCGCCGGCACCGTCGAACTCGCCATCCCCAAGCTCCGCAGCGGGAGTTACTTCCCGCACTGGCTGCTGGAACGCAGGCGGCGGGCCGAGCAGGCCCTCATCAGCGTGGTCGCCACCGCCTACCTGCTCGGCGTCTCCACCCGCAGAGTCGAAAAGCTCGCCGAGTCCCTGGGCGTCACCCAGCTGTCGAAGTCCCAGGTCAGCGCGATGGCCAAGCACCTGGACGAGCAGGTCACAGCCTTCCGCAACCGCCCCCTGGACGCCGGCCCCTACGCCTTCGTCTGGGTCGACGCGCTCACCCAGAAGGTCCGCGAGGGCGGCCGCATCATCAACGTCCACGCGCTGATCGCGGTCGGCGTCAACACCGACGGCCACCGCGAGATCCTGGGCCTGGACGTGGCCACCGCCGAGGACGGCGCCGACTGGCTGGCCTTCCTGCGCTCACTGATCGCCAGCGGCCTGTCCGGCGTCCAACTCGTCATCTCCGACGCACACATGGGCCTCGTCAACGCGATCGGCGCCACCCTGCCCGGCGCGAGCCGGCAGCGATTCCGCACCCACTACGCCCGCGCACTGCTGAGCCAGGTGCCCAAGTCGGCCCAGCCGTGGGTGGCCACCCTGCTGCGGACCATCTTCGAACAGCCCGACACCGACGCGGTCCAGGCCCAGATGCGGCACGTCCTCGGCGCCCTGGACGCCAGGTTTCCCAAAGCAGCGGCCCACTTGGATGCCGCCCAGGGGGACGTCCTGGCGTTCACCGCATTCCCGCGCGAGATCTGGCGGCAGATCTGGTCGAACAACCCGCAAGAACGGCTTAACAAGGAGATCCGCCGCCGCACCGACGTGGTCGGCATCTTCCCCGACCGCACCGCCCTGATCCGCCTCGTCGGCGCTGTGCCGGCCGAGCAGAACGACGAGTGGACCGAAGCCCGCCGATACATGGGACTCGACCTCCTGGCCAAGGCCCGCCTCCACCCGATCGAGTCACAAACCCACGAGACCATCGTCCCGACCGAACTCACCGCCTAGCCTCAAAGAAGAGATCACCGAGTGGCCGTCGATACACCACTCCTGCGGACGTGACCCGCTCCTTCTCCGGTGCGGATGTCCGGCGCCGCAGGTGCTGAATGCCTGGAGAAGGTTCGCTTCCTGTGGTGTTCGATCGGACTGACGGGTGCGGTCTCGTGTCCTCGTGCGTCGGCTCAGTGATCCAGCGGGTCGGCGGTGGATCGCCAGGGGCGGCACAGGGCGAGGAAGCAGCCCGCCGCGGCCATTGCGAGGCTGAGGACCGACCAGGCCATGGGCAGGGCGGTGGACTCTCCGTCGAGACCGGCCAGGGCGGGCGCGAGGGCCCCCATCAGGAACTGGGTGGTACCCAGCAGCGCGGAGGCGCTGCCCGCCGCGTGTGGCGCACGCTGCAGGCACAAGGCCGTGGTGGTGGGCAGGATCAAGCCGACCGGGCAGGCGGTGAGGAAGAGCGCGGCAGCGATCCAGGGCAGACCCGCGTGCGTGGCGGTGACCAGGAGGGCCAGGGCGATGCCCGCAACGCCCAGCAGCGCCAGGCCGGATGCCAGGACGCGGTGCGAGGAGAAGCGGCCCAGCAGCAGCTTGCCGTTGAGCTGGCCGGTCGCGACCAGGCCGATCGAGTTGAGCGCGAAGAGCAGGCTGTAGGTCTGCGGGGAGGCGCCGTAGATCTGTTGCAGGGTGAAGGAGGAGCCGGCGATGTAGGCGAACATGGCCGCGAAGCCGAGGCTGCCGGTGAGCAGGTAGCCGGTGAAGCGGGCATCGCGGACCAGGTCGCCCATGGTGCGCAGGGTGCTGGCCAGCCCGCCGGAACGGCGGTGCGCCGGGGGCAGGGTCTCGGTCAGCCGGGCGGCGGTGGCGGCCAGCATCGCCAGGCCCAGCAGCGTGAGGGCGGCGAAGACACCGCGCCAGGAGGTCAGGCGCAGCAGTTGGGCGCCGAGTACGGGGGCGAGGACCGGGGCGGTGCCGGAGACCAGCATCAGCGAGGACAGCAGGCGGGCGGCGGCGAGTCCGTCGTGCAGGTCGCGGACGACGGCCCGGGCGATGACTATCCCTGCGGCGCCGGCCAGACCCTGGACCAGACGCATGCCGATGAGCACCGCCGGATCCGGAGCGAGGGCGCACACGGCTCCTGCCGCGATGTACACGGTCAGTCCGGTCAGGAGGGGACGTCTGCGGCCGAGGGTGTCGCTGAGCGGGCCGACGACCAGCTGGCCGACGGCTGTGCCGATCATGAAGGCGGTCAGGGTGAGCTGGGTGACGGCCTGCGAGGCGTGCAGGTCTGCGCTGACCTTGGGCAGGGCGGGCAGGTAGAGGTCGATGGTGAGCGGGCCGAGCGCGGTCAGTGAGCCCAGGATCAGCACGAGCGGCAGACGACGGGAGCGGCGTTCTGGGGCCGGCGGGCTGGACGTTTCTGTGGCGGCGGCGCCGACCTGGGGTGGTTCGGACATGTCTGTTCCAGGGCTTCCGGGGCGGACAGGCCGGGTGCCTCGCACGCCTGGGTGATGGGTGATGGGTGATGGGTGATCGCGGGGGCGCCGGAAGAGGGATCCGTTCGTGCGGGTTCCTGTTGCACGGCTTCCGGCCGCAGCAGTGCCGCCGGGGGGTGCCCGTGCCGGTACCGCCCGGTCGGCACGGCACCGGCACGGATGAGGTGCGCTGTCCTGGCCGTGTCAGTGGTCGAGGTGTGCGACGAGCAGGTTGGGGTCCTCGTTCGTGAGGTAGGCGGCGCTGGGGACGTACACCGTGTTGCCGTAGACCGCGACGGACGTGGGGGTCTGCAGACCGTCGGCCGCGCTGAGCACGGTGGTGTGGGTGCCGTCGGGGCGGACGAGGTCGACTTCGTTGTTGTCGCGGGCGGCGAGGAGGGTGTCGCCGTGGCCGGTGAAGGCGAAGTCGTCGATGGACGGCATGCCGGTGGCGCGGACCTGCAGGGGTCCGGCCGTGCCGCGTGCGGTGACGGGGATGCGCAGGACGGTGCCCTTGTCGAGGTTGGTGGCCCAGACGGCGCCGTGGTGCAGCTTCAGTCCGTTGGCGCCGGCGAACGTGGTGGGCTTCAGGGCCTCGTCGTCGGCCCAGACGGTGGCCGTCCCGCCGTGCGCGGGGAGGCGGTAGATGACGCCGTGGACGGAGTCGGTGACGTAGAGACGGCCGGTGCGCCGGTCCAGGGCGAGGCCGTTGGGCAGGCCGTCGGCGGGCAGGGCGGCGATGCGGTGCGGACTGCCGCCGGGACGTACGGCCCACACGCCGGTGAGGTCGGCCGTACCGGTGGCGTAGGTGACGTAGAGCGTGCCGTCGTCGGCGCGGGCGATGCCGCCGACGAACGCCTTGCCCAGGTTGGGGGTGCTCGCCTTGGCGGGGGCCGGAAGCGTGGCCAGGACCTGGATGCGGCCGGACGGGGTCACACGGGCGATCTGCCGGGCGAAGGAGAAGGTCAGGTAGGCCGATCCGTCGCCGCCCAGGGTGATGTTCTCGGGCTGCTGGGCGGCGGCCAGGCTGAAGTGGGCGGCGATACGGGGTGCGGAGAGTGGCTCGGTGGCCGCGGTGGCGGTGGGCGTGCAGACCAGCAGGGCCGAGGTGACCGCGAGGGAGGTGAGCAGGGTGCGGGGGTGCATGGGGCGGTTCTCCTGAAGGCAATGGGTGACGGTCCGCTGCCGGCCCGTGGGGGAAGCGGGCCGGCAGCCGGGTGCAGGGGGCGTGCTCCTGCGGCTCACGGGGCGATGATCTTGATAGTGCTGGCCCAGCCGTGGCCGCCTTCGCGGATCTGGAGGGCCATGTGCAGCAGTTGGGTGCGGACGATGAGCCGGCCCGCGCGGTCGGTTTTCATACCGGCCACCGACGTACGTCCGTCCTCGCCGCCAGGCAGGAACACCTTCGTCGCGCTCTGGCGCACGTCGCCGCGGTAGAGGGTGCCGTCGGTGGTGCTGCCGACGTAGAAGTAGGGCGTGCCGTGCTGGCGGGCGATGCCCTCGGGGTAGGTCTTGTCGCCGGGGATCGTGTAGCTGGTGGGCAGGGGCGCCGGGTGGTGCACGGCGGTGGTGCGGGCCATGTCGCCGCCGGTGGCGGCGAGAGCCTGGGCGGCGCCGCCCAGGACGAGGAGCGAGGCCACCGCGACGGCCGCGGTCCGGGTGCGGCGAAGACGGACTGACATGAAAGGTCCTTCTGAGCGTGCGGAAGTCGGCAGGTGAGGGGCTGCTGCTCAGTGGCCGGCGCCGAACAGGGACCGGTTGGCGATGTCGATGATGAACGGGCCGACGTAGGAGGGGTAGCGGTCCACGATGGCCTTCTTGTACGCCTCGCCGTCGTCGCCGAGCAGTTCGCGGGCGTCGGCGAGGTAGCGGCGCACATCCGCGTAGACCTCCGGTCCGGTGGGCAGACCGTGGCCCGCCAGGATCGTGTCGTAACCGGACTCGGCGGCCAGCGCGTCGACCGCCTGCTGCCAGCCGGTGATGTCGTTGTTGCCGAGGTAGAGGTGAACGTCGTTGTAGACGAGGTCCTGGGGCACCAACACGCCTTGCTCGGGCAGCTTGACGAGCAGTTCGTCGGCGGCCTCGCCGCCGGAGACGGCCTCGAAGACGAACCGGACGCCGTCGATGACCTCGGTACCGGGGGTGAGGTCCACGGTCGGCGTGAAGTCGGTGACCGCGATGACCTGGCCGGTGGGCAACTGGCTGTCGCCGCGGGCGATGATCTGCTCGCGCACCTGGGGAAGGGCGTGCACGGGGACGCCGAAGCGGGCGGCGCCGTTGTAGTGGTCGGGGTGGGCGTGGGTGACGATCAGCCGGGTCAGCGGCTTGCCGAGACCCTTGGCGTAGGCGACGGCCTCGTCGGCGTACGCAGGGAGCAGCTGGGCGTCGATCGCGATGATCCGCGCCGGGGTCTCGATCAGCTGGGTCGTGGTGTGGAAGGTGTCCGCCGGCGACATGTAGCTGTGGATGCGGACCGCGCCCCTGTCGAGGACCGTGACCGTGCCGTTCATGGGATGCTCCTTGAGGCGAGGGCGGACTGGCGCCGCCTTGACGCCCTCCACTCTCGCCGGAAAAGCGCAGGCAGACGAGATACGCTGGAGACCCGGCGTGGTAAATCGAGGACATTCAGGAGACCGTGATGATCCCCGTGGATCCTGCCAGGGCTGATCGTGGCCCGGGCGGTGCCATCCCCAGGCTCGACTTCAATCCGCCCGAGGAACGGGTCCCCGGCTTCGAGATCATCGACCTGGCCACCCTGCACCAGCGGCGCCGACGCCGGGGCAGCCGGCAGGACGCGGTCCACCGGGTGGACTTCCACACCCTCACCCTCGTCACCGAAGGCAGCGGCGAACACGCCGTCGACTTCGTGACCCATCCGCTGGGCCCGGGCACGCTGCTGTGGGTCCGCCCCGGACAGGTGCAACGGTTCGTACGGCCGGGCACCGCCAACGGCACGCACCTGCTGTTCACGCCCGCCTTCCCACCGCACACCAGCAGCGCCGACCGGCTGGTCAACGAGTGGTACGGGCCCGCGTGCTGGCAACTGGGTGCCCGTCCGCAGTACGCGGTGCTGTCCGCGCTGCTGGGCCAGTTGCGGGCCGAGTACGGCCAGCCGGAACAGACCGTGTCAGCGGAGATCCTCCAACTTCTGCTGGCAACCGTGTTGTTGCAGATCGACCGCCTTCCCCACCCCCACGGCGGCGGTGACCCGAGTGGCGGCGGAGAGGTCTACGCCCGCTTCCGCTCCGAGCTGGAACGCTCCTACACCACCACCCGCCGCGCCGCCGACTACGCCCACCGCCTCGGCTACACCGTCAAGACCCTCACCCGCGCCTGCACGGCCGCCACCGGACAGCCCGTCAAACACGTCATCGACGGCCGTGTCGCCCTGGAGGCCCAGCGGCTGCTCGCCCACACCGACGAACCGGTGGCCACCATCGCCCGCCGCCTCGGCTTCCCCGAACCCACCAACTTCGGCAAGTTCTTCGCCCGCCACACCGGTATGACGCCCGGCGCCTTCCGTCAGCTCCATCAAGGCCAGCAATGAGCGGCACATCATGCGCTGCTCACCGCGCCCAGCGGTTCGGTCACGGTCACGAGCGGCTCGGCGTCCTGACGCAGCGCCAACAGGAGGGCCGCGGCCAGGACTGCGGCCAGAACCCCGAGCCCCGCGAGGGCTGACTGGAGTCCGCCCGTGAAAGCCCTTTGGAATGCCGCCGCAGCCACCCGGACGATCTTCGAGTCTCATCGGACGCGAAGTCATGATGCACGGCGTGTCGAGCGAAGAGCGAGCCCGTGAACTCGCGGCCGAACTGCACGCCGCCCTGCACGGAGACCTGGCCCCTCTACAACGCGCCGTTCCTCCCACGTCCTGACCTGAACGCCCAGACCAGGACTCGCTGGGGCCACCTATGAATCCTCACGAGGGCCATCTACAGATCCTCGCAGCCCGCTGACCTCGTCGACGCCCGAGGGCACGAGGCCATCTATCGATCCAAGTCACATCCGTCACCGATGCCGGGACCGACGACGGCACGGGAGGCGTTTTCGATGTCCGCACCGTCAGGGACGCCCATCTCCGTGAGGGCCAGTACTGGACGGAGGGGGGTCTCATGACCTGCGCCCGGATCGACGCTCAACTCGCCTGCGCATAGCGGCGAGCCCGTCCGGCAACCACGACTGTTGAGTCGTTTCGCCCCCGTCGCCCGCCCCCATCCCGCCACAATGCGTACATGGACGATGACTGGCGGCAACAGATCGACGCCCTGCACGAGGAGTTGGTCCAGCGTGACGATCCCGCCGCGTGGGTGCGGGAGCACGACGCGATGGAGGCCTCGTTGCGGTATCCCGACTTCGCCCTGCGCGGGCCGGTGTTCGGGGTGGCCGTGCGAAATCCGCGGGTCGGGGCCGGGTGGCGGGTGCTGAAGCCCGTGGTGGACGGGATGCCGCAGATGGCCCGGGACTCGTTGCAGTCGTATCTGTTCCTCACCGCGAAGGACGACACCGTCGAGCGGGCCGTACGGCGAGAACTGCTGGCGGCCGTACGGATGTTGGAGCGCGAGGCGGTGAATGAGGTGGAGGCCGGCGGGGTGCGGTACCGCGTCGTTCGGGGGGACGAGTTCGCGCGGGCCGGGGAGGGCGGGCTGGAGCCGCCTCGGCCCACCGATCCGGAGCCGGTGGAGCGGTCCTGGGAGCGGAAGGCGCGGGCCACGCCGTCGCGGGACATCCAGTTCGTGCTCGATCCCGAGAGGGTGGACGGTCCGGCCGCGGGTGCACTCAAGCTCGGGCTGCAGGACTTCGCGTACAGCGGCGCCCGCTTCCCGTCCGCCGTACGCGCCGATTCCGAGCGGGCCGTCGCCACTCACCCGGAACTCGTGCTGCTGCCTGCCGGCTTCGGCCTGGTCGAGCGGGGTGCCCACGGCAGTTGGCGTCCCCGGGGAGCGCTCATGCCGACCCCGCACGACGCCCGTCGCGTGTTGTACGACGGCATGGCGGAGATGGGGGCCCTGCGGTACAGGTCCGACGAGGCGACGAGGGCCCGGTACGCGGCGGCGGCCGAGGAGTTCCGGGCGCTGGACCGGGCGGACGAGTTCCGGGTCGACGACCGGCTGTTCAGGATCTGCCGGGTCGAGCGGATGGTGCGGATGGGTGCCGAGGGGCCGGAGACACCGCGGCCGTCCGACGTGGACGGTACGGGCCCATGAAGATGCACCCCACGATGGACGAGGACGGCACGCTCACCTACGAGGACTGAGCCGCTCCCGTGTCAAAGTCCCTCGCTCGGCACGGAGTTGTCCGGCGCGCCGTCCCCGTTGGGCGGCAGGTCGCCGCGCCTGACCGGTTCGGTCGGCGTCGTCGTGGGGGCCGGCGGCAGCAGCGCGGCGAGTTCGGCGGCGGAGGGCCGGTGGACGGCGAGGAGCGCCTTGTGCAGGGTGGCGCGCGGGACGCCGGCGCCGCTGACCAGGATGACGTAACCGTTCTTCGGTTCGGCGTATCCGCGCTGTCGCCCGGCGCTGCGGTACCAGGCGTCCCCGTCGCGCGTGCACTTGGTCGTCTCCCCCGCGGAGGAGTCCCCGACGGGCTGCTTCACGCAGGTGTCGGCGGTCCATGTGCCGCGCTCGATCCGGAGTCCGATCTGCGTGCCGGTCTTCTGCGACCAGTACACGGCGGAGAAACCGTCATCGCCTGACACGCCCACGGACTGCTGGGCGAGGGTGTAACCGGGGCTCTCGGTGACATGGACGAGTTCCGGGGCGATACCCAACGCCCGTGCCCGAGCGGTGAGTTCGCCCGGGTTTGCCGGGGAGGCGCTCGCACCCGAGGAACCCGGGGAACCTGGCAGGCTCGACGAGCCCGAGTCGCTCCCGGCCTTCTCCGCGCCACAGCCGGCGAGCAGCAGCACGGGCAGGAGAAGTAACGGCGACAGGGCGCGAAGTCCACGGATCATGCCCCCATCCTGCCGCACAGGTGTTCCATCGCAGGGCTGTTGCCGCATAGCCTCGACTCCGATGAACGCCATCCCCGCACACCTGGACCACCTCGTCCTCGCGACCCCCGACTTGGCGGCCACGGTCGCCGACTTCACGCGGCGCACGGGCGTGACGCCCGCCGCCGGCGGCGCCCATGTCGGCCGCGGCACTCGCAACTTCCTTGTGTCGCTGGGTGGTTCCAGCTATCTGGAGATCATCGGTCCGGACCCGGAGCAGTCGGACCCGGACGGCCCCCGCCCCTTCGCGGTCGACGAGCTGGCCACCGCCCGGACGGTCACCTGGGCCATCAGCCCGCCCGACCTCGACGCGGCGGTCGCGACGGCCCGCGCCCGGGGCTACGACCCCGGTGACATCCGCCCGATGAGCCGCCGCCGCCCCGACGGCACCCTCCTGGAATGGCGGCTGACCGACGGCGACACCCAGCACCCCTCGGGTCTGGTGCCCTTCCTCATCGACTGGGGTTCATCGGTCCACCCGACCGCCTCCGGCCTCCCCGTCACTCCGCTCCGCCATCTGTCGGCGAGCGCCCCCGCCCCGGACGAGATCCGCACTCTCCTGTCCGCCCTGGACGTCGAACTCCCCCTGACCAGTGGCCCGTTGGCCCTCACCTTCACTCTGGACACCCCACAGGGCCCGGTCACCTTCGACTGAGCGACAGCCGGCCCACCCGCAGCTGTCCGATTCCTTCAAGACCACCGCCCCGCCACCTGCCTACGGTGACCCCATGACTCCACGAATCGATGCCATGGGCCTGGTCGTCTCCGACATGGCGGCCTCCGTCGCCTTCTACCGCAGGCTCGGCCTGGCCTTCCCCGAGGACGCCGGGAACCAGCCGCACACCGAGGCCGAGCTGCCGGGCGGACTGCGCCTGCTGCTCGACACCGAAAAGGAGGTCCGCTCCTTCCACCCCGCATGGCGGCCGCCCACCGGCGGCCATCGCGCCGGCCTGGCCTTCCGTTGCGACAGCCCTGCCGAGGTCGACTCGGCGTACGAGGAACTGGTCGAAGCCGGTTACCACGGCGAACTCAAGCCCTGGGACGCCTTCTGGGGCCAGCGGTACGCGGTCGTGCACGACCCCGACGGCAACGGCGTGGACCTGTTCGCACCGCTACCGAGCGAGTAGCTCGCCGAGCGGCACGCCGGCCAACTCCCGGACGTCCCGGGCGAGATGGGCCTGATCGGCGAACCCGGCCCGCACGGCCGTCTCCGCGAACGGCACCCCGCCCCGAGCCATCCCCAACGCCCGCTGCAGCCGCAGCACACGGGCCAGCGTCTTGGGTCCATACCCGAAGGCGGCCAACGACCGCCGATGCAACTGCCGTGCGCCCAGCCCGAGTTCATCGGCGACCGCCCCAACGGGACGACCAGAGTCGAGGGCCGCGACGAGGGGCCGTAGCAACGGGTCGGGCGGTGCGGTGTCCGCGGCGAGCCGCAACGCCAACTCCTCCAGCCCGCGTTCCGGTTCATCGACGGCGTTCACACGCGAGGCGAACCGACGTACCTCCGAGGCGCACCAGAGATCGGCGAGTTCGATACGCCGGTCGAGCAGCTCATGAGCAGGCACACCGAGCAGCGCGGGCGCGGTGCCGGGATAGAAACGGACGCCGGCCCACACCCCCGGGGCGCCCTCGGCGACGTAGGCACACGTGTCAGGCCCGGCGACGAGCAGCCTCCCCTCATGCCAGAGCAGGTCCATGCATCCGTCGGGCAGGACACGTCCGACGCCGTCGTCGGAGGGCGTGTTTCTCCAGACGACCGCCCCGGGGAGCCGTGACGCCCTTTCCCTGTACACACACTCCAGCGTAGACGCGCCCCTTAAGGGGCGCGGGGGGTATCGATGTGCGGCTCCGCCGCGCGGGCGCGATCAACCCCCACCACCCCGCACCCGAAACTCCTGGGGACTCACCCCATATCCCCTCTTGAACGCACTCGACAAGGCAAAGGCACTCCCCTGTCCCACCCGCCGAGCAATAGCCTCCCCGATGTCTCGTCGCCATCACGCAGCACATCTGCCGCCAAAGCCAACCGCCACCCCGTCGGACAACTCATCGGCGGCTCCCCCACAAGTTCACTGAACCTCCGCGCCAACGCCGCCCGAGAGACCCCCGCCTTCGCCGTCGGCGTGGCGACCGTCCACGGATGCGCCGGGTCCTCCTGCACCAGCCGTAACACCCGCCCCACCACCGGATCCGCCGGCGCCCGCCACCACGCCGGAGGCGCCGCCTCCGGCCGCGGGAACCACGCCCTGAGCGCGGCGATGACCAGGAGAACCGTCCTCCCCGACCCGACGTCCCCGGCCGTCAGGACTCCTCCGGCTTGTGCGGCGGGTGCGTGCTCTTCACGTGGGTGCGCAGGCGGGACGTCACGTCCTCCGGAGGAAGGAAGCGGGACCAGCGCTCCGGGAACTCGGAGGGCATGTCGGGGTCGTCGGGGTCGGCCTCGTGGCCGGCGGCGGCGCGGGCCACCTGCTCGGCCAGCTGGACCTCGCGCAGGCGCTCGTTGGCGGCGCGGGCCGCGGCCGTCGCGGCGGCCGGCCACACCCGGTCGATCGCCGCGTTGACGGCGGCCCCGACGAGCACCGCGAAGGCGCCCACACCGATCCACAGCAGCACGGCGACGGACGCGGCGAGGGAGCCGTAGATCGACGCGCCCTCGACGGTGTGCGTGAGATAGATGCGCAGCAGGAAACTGCACACCACCCACATCGCGAGGGCCACCAGCGCGCCCGGCACGTCCTCGATCCACGGGGAGCGCACGGGCACCGACACGTGGTAGAGCGTGGTCAGGAAAACGATCGACAGGATGATGACGACGGGCCAGTACAGGACCTGCACCAGCGTCTCCGACCAGGGCACGATCCGTACCACCGCGTCCGGCCCGGCGACCATCAGCGGCAGCGCGACCGACCCGATCACCAGCGCCGCGATGAACAGCAGGAACGCCACGATCCGGGTCTTCACGATGCCGCGCACGCCGTCGAGGCCGTACATCACGGTGATGGTGTCGATGAAGACGTTTACCGCACGGGAGCCGGACCACAGGGCGAACAGGAAGCCGATGGAGATGACGTCGGGGCGGCCACCCTTCATCACGTCGTGAAGGATCGGTTGTGCGATCTCGGAGACACCCTTGTCGGACAGGACGGTCCGGGACGCCTCCAGGATGTTGCTCTCCAGGCTGGAGATGGAGTCGGTGCCGGTCCAGGCGTCCACATAGCCGAGCAGTCCGATGAGGCTGAGCAGCAGCGGCGGCACGGACAGCAGCGTGAAGAACGCGGCCTCGGCGGCGAGGCCCAGGATGCGGTACTCCATGCAGGAGTTGACGGTGTCCTTCAGCAGCAGCCAGGCGGTCCTGCGCTTGGAGACGTTCCGGTAGAGGGCACGCGCCCGGTGGAGGCGGCCGGAGGACCGCTGCGAGGAATCACTTGCTGGCTGCACGACCTAACGGTATCCGGCGGGCGCGAGTGGACTCATCCCCCGGCCCCCAGGCAACACGGCCGAAACCTTCGCGGCAATCCGGCGATTTTCCTGTCATGTCCGCGTTGGCCGGAATGTTCTTTCATGTACATGAACTTCCTGATGCCGAAATTCCGAGGGGTTCGGAAATCGCCATTGAATGAAACGCCCTTGAACCGTTCATGAAGCCCCCGAAAAAATCGGATTGCATTCGCTGCATGCTGAAGGCGGCTCAGGCGCATTCCCCCGTGCCCTATCGGCCACTCCACGCACTTCCGCACCATTCTGAACCCACATCTCATCGTCACCGAATTCGGCTCCTTCGCGAAGGCCCTTGAACAGGGGCCGTATTTCCGTCGTATTCCAATCGGGGGAATTTTCATGCCTGCTCCGCACCCGTCGACGCGCACGCCGTCACACGCCCACCGAGGCGGCCGGGTGACAGCTGCGCCGCGGATCGCCGGGGTGGACACGGCACGTGGGCTGGCGCTGCTCGGGATGTTCTCCGCGCATGTGTACGGCGCGTTCACCGACGCCGGCTCGCCCACACCGGCCTGGATGCTCGCGGGCGGACGCTCGGCGGCGACCTTCGCGCTGATGGCGGGGGTGGGGCTGGCCTTCACGACGGGCGGGCGGCGGCCGGTGGTCGGGCGCGGCGCCTACGCGGCCGTGGCGGTACAAGCGCTGCTCATCGGGCTCGCGGGCCTGCTGCTCGGGTACGCCTCCCGCGCGGCCGACCTGGACGTGGACGTCATCCTGGCGTTCTACGCCCTGCTCTTCCTGATCGCCCTGCCCCTGCTGCGGCTGCGCCCGCGCACCCTGATCCTCCTCTCCCTGGCCCTCGCCGCGGCCGCCCCCCTCGCCCTGCACGTGCTGCGCGGCGTGCTGCCCGAGCCGGCGTTCGACGGCGACCCGGTCCTCACGGACGTGTTCACGAACCCGCTCGGCCTGCTCTCCGACCTCCTGATGCACGGCGACTATCCGGTGCTCGCCTGGACGGCGTACCTGTGCGCGGGACTCGCCGTCGGTCGACTGGACCTGACGTCGAAAACGGTTGCGAAACGGCTCCTGGCGGGCGGGCTGGCGCTCGCGGCCTGCGCCTGGCTCACCGCGACCGCGCTGTTGCAGTGGTTCGGCGGGCTGTGGCATCTGTGGCGGGCCGAGTTTCCGCACACACCCTGGCGCGACGCCCGGGGCGAGGTCCTGTGGGACACCCCGGACGGCTCCACCTGGTGGTCGCTGCTCTCCCGTGCCCCGCACTCGACCTCGCCGTTCGACATGCTCCAGACCCTCGGCTCGGCGGCCGCCCTGCTCGGCGCCGCCCTCCTGCTGACCCGGTTCACGTCGGCCCGGCGTGCCCTCGCGCCGGTCGCCGCGGCGGGCAGCATGCCGCTCACCCTGTACTGCGCCCATGTCCTGGTCCTCGCCACGGGCGTCCTCGACGACTCCCCCGACCTGCTCTACGGGCTGCTGGTCGCCGGCGCGCTGCTCTTCGCCGTCGGCTGGCGGCGGTTCCTGGGGCGCGGGCCGCTGGAGGCCCTGGTGGCGACCGGGGCGAAACGTGCGCGCCGGGCGGCGGAATGTCCGGCCCCGGCAGCGGAATGTCCTCGGCCCGCAACAGCTCCACCGGCGTCGGAACCACGGAAGCCGCAAAACCCGTAAAGCATGTAAAACCCGTAAGGAGCGCACGTGGTGGGAAAAATCGACACCGTCACCGAAAATGTCCTGGCCGAGGTGTTGGCGGGTGTCGTCCGCAGGGAGCACATACCCGTCGACAGCCACTTCTTCGACGATCTCGGCGCCAACTCGCTGACCATGGCCCACTTCTGCGCCCGGGTCAGGAAGCGGCCGGATCTGCCGGCGGTGTCGATGAAGGACGTCTACGGCCATCCGACGATCCGCAGCCTGGCCGCGGCCCTCGACACCGTCCCGGCCCCCGCGCCGGCGCCGGCCGAGGTGGTGGCGGCACCGGCCCCCGGCAGCACCCCGCGCTATCTCCTGTGCGGCACGCTCCAGTTCCTGGTCTTCGCCGCGTACTGTCTGCTCGCCGGAGTCGTCATGGGCCGCGGTTACGAGTGGATCTCCGCCGTGGACGGGGTAGGAGACGTGTACCTCCGGTCCTTCATATTCGGCGCCGCGGTGTTCGCAGGGGCGTGTGTCCTGCCCGTGGTCGCCAAGTGGCTGCTGGTCGGCCGGTGGAGGGAAACGGAGTTTCCGGTCTGGAGCCTCGCCTACGTCCGTTTCTGGACCGTCAAGGCCCTGCTGCACGCCAACCCGATGATCCTGTTCGCCGGCAGCCCGCTCTACGTCCTCTATCTGCGCGCCCTCGGCGCCCGTATCGGCAGGGGCGTGACGATCCTGTCCCACTCGGTGCCGGTCTGCACCGACCTGCTGACCGTCGGCGCGGGTTCGGTGATCCGCAAGGACGCCTTCCTGCTCTGCTACCAGGCGCACGCGGGCCGCATCCGCACCGGCCGCGTCACCCTGGGCCGGGACGTGTACGTCGGCGAGAAGACGGTCCTCGACATCGGCACGACGATGGGTGACGGCTCCCAACTCGGCCACTCCTCAGCCCTGTACGGCGGGGCGACGGTCCCGGCCGGCGAACGGTGGCACGGCTCCCCGGCAGAGCGCACGGACGTCGACTACGTCCGCATCCCCGCGGCCCGCTGCTCCACCCTGCGCCGGGCGGCGTACGGACTGGCGGGCCTGGCGCAGATGCTGGTGCTCTACATCCCGCTCGCGGTCGGCGGCACCTACCTGCTGCTGACGCTGGTCCCCGCGCTCGGCAAGCTCCTCGACCCGACCTCGCAGGACCTGGCCTCGGCCGCGTTCTACGGCGAGGCGCTCGGGTTCTCGGTCGCCGCCTACGCCGGTTTCCTGCTCCTCGGTCTCGCCGCGGTCTCCCTGCTCCCGCGCGCGCTGAGCCCGCTGCTGCGCCCGGACCGGGTCTACCCGCTCTACGGCTTCCACTACTCGGTGCAGCGTGCGATCGCCCGGATGACCAACGTCAAGTTCTTCAAGTGGCTGTGCGGCGACAGCTCGTACATCGTCCACTACCTGCGGGCCATCGGCTACGACCTCTCGCACGTGGAGCAGACCGGCTCCAACTTCGGTACGGAGGTGCAGCACGAGACGCCGTACCTGGCCACCGTCGGCGGCGGCACCATGGTGGCCGACGGACTGTCGATCGTGAACGCCGACTTCTCCGGTACGTCCTTCCGCGTCTCGCGCGCGACGATCGGACCGCACAACTTCCTCGGGAACAACATCGCCTACCCGAGCGGCGGTCGCACCGGCGACAACTGCCTCCTCGCGACCAAGGTGATGGTCCCGTTGGACGGCGAACTCCGCGAGGGCGTGGGCCTGTTGGGCTCGCCGCCCTTCGAGATCCCGCGCACGGTGGAGCGCGACACCCGTTTCGACCATCTGCGCGAGGGCGCGGAGCTGGAGCGCCGACTGGCCCGGAAGAACCGTTTCAACCTGCGTTCCATGGGGCTCTTCCTGTTCCTGCGCTGGCTGGACTGGTTCATGCTCTCGGTGATCGGCTTCGCCGCCTTCGACCTCTACGGCGCCCACGGCACCGTCGGCGGTCTGCTGATCGGCGCGTCCCTGATCGTGGGCCTCGCTTTCAGTACCGGTTACTACGTGCTGGTGGAGCGGATCATCGGGCGTTTCCGGCCCCTGGAGCCCACGCTGTGCTCGATCTACGACCCGTACTTCTGGTGGCACGAGCGGCTGTGGAAGGTACCGGACAACCACCTGGTCATCTTCAACGGGACGCCGTTCAAGAACCTGGTCTGGCGGCTGCTGGGCGTGAAGCTGGGCCGGCGGGTCTTCGACGACGGCTGCTACATCACCGAGCGCACGCTCGCCGCGATCGGCGACGACTGCACGCTCTCCGCGCACACCAAGGTGCAGGCCCATTCGCAGGAGGACGGCACCTTCAAGTCCGACCACATCACCATCGGGGCCGGCTGCACGCTCGGCACCGGCGCACTCGTGCACTACGGCGTGTCCCTGGGCGACGGGGCGGTGCTCGCGCCCGACTCCTTCCTGATGAAAGGCGAGGACATGCCGTCCGGGTCGCACTGGGGCGGAAACCCGGCGGTTGCGCCGCGGCACGGGTGACGGAACACGCAAGGAAAGAAACAGGGGGGAACGAACGATGGAAACCATCCCGCGGTGGACGCTCGACCCGGTACCGGGCGTCGCCGAGTACGAAGTCGCCCTGCCGGAGGGCGTACCGGGCGACCCGTCGGCCCTCGCGGCCGCACACACCCGCGTGCTGGCCGAGTTGTCCGGCGACGGCGCGGGCACGGACGACAGCCTGCGGGTGAGCGTCACGGGCCGCGTCCTGCGCCTGCGCTACCGCACCGACGTCCTCGACGCCGAGGCCGCCGCCCGGGTCGCCGGCTACCACCTCACCGCCCTCGCCGACCCCGACCGCGCGACCCTCCTCTCCGAGGAGGAACTCAGTTTCCAGCTGGACGAGTTGGCGGGACCGGAGTGGGAGCTGCCGGACCGGCGGGTGCACGAGCTGTTCGAGGAGCGGGTGCTGCTGCATCCGGACGCGGTGGCCGCCGTACAGGGCGACGGGCAGCAGTGGACGTACGCCGCGCTCAACTCCCGGGCCAACCGCATCGGCCGGGCGCTGCTCGCCCGGGGGCTGCGGCACGAGGGCGTGGTCGCGGTGGTGATGGAGCGGAACCTGGACTGGCTGGCGTCGGTGCTCGCCGTCCTCAAGGCGGGCGGCGTCTACCTGCCGATCGAGCCGCACTTCCCGGCCGACCGCATCGCGCGCACGCTGGACCGGGCCGACTGCACACTGGTGCTCACCGAGCACGGCAGCGACGCCCACGTGGGCCGGCAGACCCGGAAACTGTTCGTCGAAACGGCTTACACCGAAGGACACTCCGACGGCGACCTGGGCATCCCGGTCTCCGCCGACCAGCTCGCCTACATCTACTTCACCTCCGGCTCCACCGGCGAGCCCAAGGGCGCGATGTGCGAGCACGCCGGGTTCCTCAACCACGTCCTCGCCAAGATCGCCGACCTGGGGGTGGGCCCGGCGCGGACGGTCGCGCAGACGGCTCCCCAGTGCTTCGACATCTCGCTCTGGCAGCTGGTCTCCGCGCTGCTCGTCGGTGGGCGGACGCTGGTGATCGGCCAGGAGACGATCCTGGACGTGCCGCGGTTCGTGGACACGGTCGTGCGGGGCCGGGTGAACGTACTGCAGGTCGTGCCGTCGTATCTCGAGGCCGTGCTGGCCGAGTTGGAGCAGCGGCCGCGCGAACTGCCCGACCTGCGCTGTGTGTCGGTGACCGGTGAGGCCGTGAAGCGGGAGCTGGTGCAGCGCTGGTTCGCGGCCGAGCCCGCCATCCGGCTCGTCAACGCCTATGGCCTGACGGAGACTTCGGACGACACCAACCACGAGGTGATGGACCGCGCACCGGACGGCGACCGGGTGCCGCTCGGGCGCCCGATCGCGAACGTCCGGGTGTACGTCGTCGACGAGGACCTGGTGCCCGTGCCGCTGGGCGCGCCCGGCGAGATCGTCTTCTCCGGCGTCTGTGTCGGCCGCGGGTACGTCAACGACCCCGAGCGGACGAAGGCGGCCTTCACCGACGACCCGTACCGGCCCGGCGAGCGGCTGTACCGCAGCGGCGACCACGGGCGCTGGCGGCCGGACGGCAAGCTGGAGTTCCTCGGCCGCCGGGACAGCCAGGTCAAGGTCCGCGGGTTCCGGGTCGAGATCGGCGAGATCGAGAACGCCCTGCTGCGGGTGCCCGGTGTGCGCGACGGCGCGGTGGTCGTCGTACGGGGTGCGCGACTGGTGGCGTTCTGCACCGGTGCGCAGCCGGTGGGCGCCGAGCCGGTGCGGGCGCGGCTGGCCGAGTCGCTGCCCGCGTACATGGTGCCGGCCGTCGCGCACTGGCGGGAGCGGCTGCCGCTGACCGCCAACGGCAAGACCGACCGCAAGACGCTCACCGCCCTGGCCGAGGAACTCGAATCCGCGGGCTCGTGCCTCCCGGACACACCGGGCGAGCGGCGGATGGCCGCCGCGTGGGCCGAGGTGCTCGGCGTCCCCACGGACCGGATCGGCCGCCTGGACCACTTCTTCGACCGCGGCGGCACCTCGCTGTCCGCCGTGAAGCTCGCGATCGCCCTGGACCGGGCGATCACCCTCAAGGACGTCACCCGCCACCCGGTCCTCGCCGACCTGGCGGAACTGCTGGACCAGCGCCACTGAAAGGAACCTGTGCAATGACGCACTCGTCCCCGACTCTCCTGCCCGACATCGACGCGGCCCCCGGCCGCCCGCCGCTCCTGCACACCAAGTCCGAAGGCGACCCCACGAGTTGGGCCGCCGCACACCGCGACGCGCTGCGCGCCACGGTCGCCGAACACGGCAGCCTCCTCATCCGCGGTCTCGACCTGGTCGAACCCACCGTCACGGAGGCCGTGTTCAACGCTCTGGCCGACGCCCTGATGCCCGACCGCGAGCCGTTCGCACCCCGCCGCTCCTACGGGAACGGCATGTACTCCTCCTCCAAGTGGCCGCCCAACCAGCAGATGTGCATGCACCACGAGCTCAGCTACTCGCTCCAGTTCCCGGGCCTGCTGCTCTTCGCCTGCCAGGTGGCACCGGAGGAGGGTGGCGCGACCGCCGTGGCCGACAGCCCGACTGTGCTGGACGCACTGCCCGTTGACCTGGTCGCGCGGTTCGAGCGGGAGGGCTGGCTGCTGACACGGACGTACAACGACGAGATCGGGGCCTCGGTCGCCGAGGCGTTCGGCACCGACGACCGGACGGCCGTCGAGCGCTACTGCCGCGACCAGGGCATCGAGTTCGCCTGGCACGACGACGGCTCCCTGCGCACCCGGCAGCACCGCAGCGCCGTGGTCCGGCACCCGGTGAGCGGCCGGCGCTGCTGGTTCAACCAGATCGCCTTCCTCAACGAGTGGACGATGGACCCCGAGGTGCGCGAGTACCTGGCCGACGTGTACGGCCCCGACGGACTGCCCTTCAACACCCGTTTCGGCAACGGCGATCCGCTCGACGAGGACATCGTCCGGGCCATCAACGAGGTCTACGAGGCGCACACCCTGCGCGAGCCGTGGCGCTCCGGTGACCTGCTGCTCGTCGACAACATCCGTACCGCGCACGGCCGGGAGCCCTTCGAGGGCCCGCGCGAGGTGCTGGCCGCGCTCGGAAATCCGGTACGGCTGACCGACTGCTCCCCGACCGTCGAAGTGAGGACCCCATGACCGCCGCTGCCGCACCGACCTTCTCGATCGTCTCCGGCGAGCAGGTCCAACAGGCCCTACGGGGACGGGAGTCGGAGATCGCCGAGCTCGTCGAGGCCGTGTACCGGCTGCACGGGGCGGGCGAGTCGGTGAACCCGCCGTCGTACTTCCTGCGCTTCCCGGACCGGCCGGCCTCCCGGATCATCGCGCTGCCGGCCTCGCTCGGCGGGCCGCTGCGGGTGGACGGCATCAAGTGGGTCTCCAGTTTCCCGGAGAACATCCGGTCCGGCCTGCCGCGGGCCTCGGCCGTGCTGATCCTCAACGACCCGGACACCGGTTACCCGTACGCCTGTCTGGAGAGCTCGGTCATCAGCGCGACGCGCACGGCGTCCTCGGCGGCCCTGGCGGCGGACCGGCTGAACAGGAGTCGTACGCGTCCCACGCGGGTCGGCTTCATCGGCACCGGTCTGATCGCCCGTTACATCCACACGCATCTCCTGGGCACGGGCTGGGAGTTCGAGGAGACGGGGGTGCACGATCTGTCGGCCGAGAGCGCGGCGGGGTTCAAAGGCTATCTGGAGCGGACGGGCGCGAAGGGGAAGGTCACCGTCCATGACGACCCCGAATCCCTCGTCCGTTCCTCGGACCTGCTGGTCTTCGCCACCGTTGCGGCGAAGCCGTACATCCACGACGTGGCGTGGTTCGAGCACCACCCGCTGGTCCTGCACGTGTCGCTGCGCGACCTCGATCCGCGGATCCTGCTCGCGTCGGCGAACTACGTCGACGACGTCGACCACTGCCTGAAGGCAGAGACCTCCCCCCATCTGGCCGAACGGCTCACGGGCGGGCGGGAGTTCCTCGACGGCACGCTGAACGACGTACTGACCGGGCGGGCGACCGTCCCGGACGACCGGACGGTGGTGTTCTCGCCGTTCGGACTGGGGGTGCTCGACCTCGCGGTCGGCAGGTATGTCCACGACGAGGTGGCCCGTAGGGGCGGGCTGCACGTCGTCGACGGGTTCTTCCACGAGCTGCGCCGGTACGGCTGACCGGCCGGGCTTCGTGACGCATGAGGAGGGGGGCGCCATGCCCGTCATTTCCGATCCAGTCCAGTTCAACGAGGAGGAGCTCTATGTCGACCTTCGGGCCGCACTGGGGCTGCCGCTGTACCTGAAGTGCGAGGGCTTCAACTTCGCCGGCTCCGTCAAGATCAAGGCGGCCACCGAGATGGTGAACGCCGCCGAGCGCGACGGCGTGCTGCGGCCCGGCTCGGTCCTGGTCGAGTCGTCGTCCGGGAACCTGGGCGTGGCACTGAGCGTGATCGCGGCAAGCCGGGGATATCGGTTTCTGTGCATTACCGACGCGCGGTGCAACGAGCCGACGATCCGGCTGATGGAGGCGCTGGGCAGCCAGGTGCACATCATCGAGGAGCCGGACGCGCGCCGCGGTTTCCTGGGGGCCCGGATGGCGTACGTGAACGCCCTGTGCGCGTCCGACGACAGATACGTCTGGCTCAACCAGTACACCAACCAGGGCAACTGGAAGGCGCACTACCGCACGACCGCTCCCGCGATCGCCCGCCGTTTCCCGCATCTGGACGTGCTGTTCGTCGGCGCGGGCACGACCGGGACGCTGATGGGCTGCGCCCGGTGGTTCTGGCAGGAGTGGCGGCGCCGGGTGCGCATCGTGGCCGTCGACAGCGTCGGCTCGGTGAGCTTCGGCGGGGCGCCGGGATGCCGGATGATCCCGGGGCTGGGCACCAGCGTGCCGCCGGCGTTGCTGGACGAGTCGTACGTGGACGATCTGATCCGCGTCGAGGAGTCCGACACCGTCCTCGCCTGCCGCCGCCTGGCCGCCCGGGGCTTTCTGTTCGGCGGCTCGACGGGGACGGTGGTCAGCGGGGCCGGGCAGTGGCTGGCCCGGAACGGCCGCCAGGGCCTGACGGCGGTGGCGATCGCTCCGGACCTCGGGGAGCGGTATCTGGACACGGTGTACCGGGAGGGGTGGCCGGAAGACACGAGGGAATCGGCGCCGGCGGCCGCCATGGCGAGGTTGGCCTGACAGCCGCACCAGGGGGCTCCGCCCCCTGGCCCCCCGATCGGCCCTGGACGGGCCCGGCCCTCACCCGCCGGACGGGCCGGATTCGGGGTACGTTCGCGACATGCCAGGCAGCACGCGCACGCACACCGTGACCAACCAGCCCCCGCCCCTCACCGGCTACGACGTCTACTCCGCCGACCGCGCCCTCACCGACGCCGTGGAACGCCACGTCACCCCCGACCTGCTGGGCGAGGCTCACGACGAGCTGGCCGCGCTCGGGCGGGCCTCCGGGTCGGCGCAGGTGCAGGAGTGGGGCACACAGGCGAACGAGAACCCGCCCCGGCTGCGTACGCACGACCGCTACGGCCACCGTGTCGACGAGGTCGACTTCCATCCGGCCTGGCACCGCCTCCTGGGCAAGGGCGTCGCCGCCGGCCTCACCGCGGCCTGGAACCGCCCCTCCGGGCACGTCCGCAGAGCGGCCGCGTTCGTCGTCTGGACGCAGGTCGAGGCCGGCAACCTCTGCCCTCTGTCGATGACCCACGCCGCCGTCCCCGCCCTCCGCACCGACCCCGAGCTCGCCGCCGCGTGGGAACCCCGCCTGACGTCCATGGTCTACGACCGCCAGCTGCGCCCCGCCCGTCTCAAGGCCGGTGCCCTGTTCGGGATGGGCATGACGGAGAAGCAGGGCGGCAGCGACGTACGCGCCAACACCACGGCCGCCGAGCCCCTCTCCGAGGACGGGACGTACCGGCTCACCGGGCACAAGTGGTTCTGTTCCGCGCCCATGTCGGACGGCTTCCTGGTCCTCGGCCAGGCGCCGGGCGGACTCACCTGTTTCCTCGTCCCCCGCGTCCTCGAAGACGGTTCCCGCAACGTATTCCTCCTCCAGCGTCTGAAGGACAAGCTCGGCAATCGGTCCAACGCCTCCGGCGAGGTCGAGTTCGACGGCACCTGGGCGCGGCGGGTCGGTGAGGAGGGGCGTGGGGTACGCACGATCATCGACATGGTGGCGGCGACCCGCCTCGACTGCGTCCTCGGTTCGGCGGGCCTGATGCGGCAGGCGGTGGTGCAGGCGATCCACCACTGCACCCACCGCGAGGTCTTCGGCGCCAAGCTCGTCGACAAGCCGCTCATGCGCAACGTCCTCGCCGACCTCGCCCTGGAGTCGGAGGCGGCCACCACCCTCGCCCTGCGGCTCGCGGCGGCCTACGACGACGGCGGCGAGCAGGAGCGGGCGCTGCTGCGGATCGCCGTACCGGCCGCCAAGTACTGGGTGACCAAGCGCTGCACCCCGGTGGTGGTCGAGGCCGCCGAGTGCCTGGGCGGAAACGGTTACATCGAGGAGTCGGGCCTGCCCCGGCTGGTGCGCGAGTCCCCGCTGAACTCCGTCTGGGAGGGCGCGGGCAACGTCCAGGCCCTGGACGTCCTGCGCGCCCTGCAACGCGAGCCCCAGGCCCTGGGCGCCTACCTCCAGGAGGTGGGCAGGGCCCGAGGCGCCGACCACCGCCTCGACGGCGCCATCAAGGACCTGCTGACAGATCTGGCCGACCTGGAGGGCATCGAGGCGAGGGCCCGCCGGCTCACGGAACGCCTGGCACTCGTACTGCAGGGGTCCCTGCTCGTCCGCTTCGCCCCACCCGAGGTGGCAGACGCCTTCTGCGCGTCCCGCCTGGGCGGCGACGCGGGCGCGGCTTTCGGAACCCTCCCCCACACCCTGAACCTGGCGTCGGTAGTAGAGCGGGCCGGGCCTTCGGAGTGACCCGGGCCGATCCAACCTTCTTGGGGGCGCGGGACTGTATCGATATGCGGCTACCGCCGCGTGGGCACGCCGATCCACAACGCACCCGCACTCGCCACCACACATCAACCGGGCAGCCCAGAAGGCGAACTCGGCCACATCGCCGAAGGCGGGGGTGGTGCTGCGCCGACACGGCACCACCCCCGCCGCACAGGCCCGTTCGAGGCCGTGAACGCCGCTCGGGACGGCGTCGCTCAATATTCAAACAAGCCGGGGGCGCACGCCAGGGTTGCAAGGGGTTGCAACTTGCTGCTGACTGTGGTCGGACTGTGTCCGTCCGTCAGCGACGAACGGCACTATGAGACGGTCAGTCAAGACGAACTCCGGTCTCCCTGGCCAGAAGGCGAGCAGAAACCGGTTGTTCGAGCCCTTTCTCCCGGGAGGACCAGTGGCACTCTCGCCGACGGATGTGACGCAACTGGCCGTCGTGGACACGGCACGCGCGGCGCGGGTGCTGAGCGAGGTCCGGTCCGCCACCCTCTCCGGGCAGCGCGCCCCCGTCGCCCCTCGCCCGGTGATCGAGCAGTCCTGGGGGCGGATGCTGCGCAGCGGCATCGATCCCGAGCGGGACCACCGGTCCGGGCTGCTGTCCACGGACGAGGTGCGGCAGCGTCGGGAGACCACGGAGCTGCGGCACATCCTGCCGGTGCTGCGGGAGGGTCTGCTGTCCGTCGCGGACGTCGCGCACCACATCATGGTGGTGGCCGATGGGGACGGCCGGGTGCTGTGGCGGGAGGGCAGTTCGGCCGTGCTGCGCAAGGCGGACGGCCTCGGCTTCGAACTCGGCGCGGACTGGCGGGAGGACGTCGTCGGGACGAACGGCATCGGCACGCCTGCGGTGGTCCGCCGGCCCGTACAGGTCTTCGGCTCGGAGCACTTCGTGCGTTCGCAGACCACGTGGACCTGTACCGGCGCGCCCATCACCGA
Organism: Streptomyces sp. NPDC001617; assembly: GCF_053596855.1. Classification (NCBI taxonomy): domain Bacteria; kingdom Bacillati; phylum Actinomycetota; class Actinomycetes; order Kitasatosporales; family Streptomycetaceae; genus Streptomyces; species Streptomyces sp. NPDC001617. The sequence goes on along the minus strand of NZ_JBSFHA010000053.1, from coordinate 6,638 downwards.
CCCGCGCGACGGCCGGCTGCTGGGGGTCGTGGACATCAGCGGGCCGCTGGAGACCATGCACCCGGCCACCCTCGCCTGGGTCGACTCGGTGGCCAAGCTCGCCGAGGCCCGGCTGCGCGAGGTGCACCTGGGCTCGCTGGAGCGGCTGCGGGCGGTCGCGGCCCCGGTCCTGGCCCGGCTGGGCGGACGTGCGGCGGCGGTGGACCGGGACGGCTGGACGGCGGCGGTGACCGGGATGCCGTACACCGACCGGATCTCCCTGCCCAAGTCCCTGTCGGCGGGCGGCCGATGGCTGCCGACGCTCGGTCCGTGCTCGGTGGAGCCGCTGGGCGAGGGCTGGCTGGTGCGGGCCTCGGACGAGCCGGTGCCACGTGGGGCCACCCGGGTGGTGCTGGACCTGACACAGCCGCGGCGCTGGTCGGTGACGGTGTCCGGATACGCGGGCTCCTGGAGCCACGAACTGAGCCCCCGGCATGCCGAGTTGCTCTATCTGCTGGCCCTGCACCGCGACGGCCGCAGCGCGGCGGGCCTGGCCGAGGACGTGTTCGGCGACCCGGCGCGTACGGTGACGGTGCGCGCCGAGATGTCCCGGGTACGGCGCTATCTGGGCGGACTTCTGGAGCACCGGCCGTACCGCTTCGGCGAGGAGAGCGACGTCGAGGTGCTCCTCCCGGCCGACCCGCGTGAACTGCTGCCGCACTCGACGGCGCCTGCCGTGGTCAACGGACGGACACCCCCGCAGCCCCCCGGAACGTGTCCCTCCGCTCTCTCCGAGTGACATCCCGGGGCATCGGGGGCCAATGAGGGGCCATCTTCCGCATATTTGCAGGGTCTTCGTCCCCACCCGCGCCGAACTGCCGTAGCATCCCTCTACGGGCCACCCCACCTGCTCCTTTGGTCAACACACGGACCAATGAACGCAGTTGGCTCGCCTCGGGAGGACGTATGAAGCAACGTGGCCGACATCGCCGACAGAAGCGTGGCCGTGCCGTGCGCGCTTTCCTGGCCGGTACCGCCCTCGCGCTCACCGCCGCCGCCACCATGATCAGCGCCTCGCAGGCCACGGTCAGCAAGGATCCGGGGGGCCTCAAGGAACTCGCCGGTTCCGCCGCGGACTTCCGCCTGAAGGAGCGTCTCGTCCCGCAGGCCACGCTCGACCGGCTCGCCTCCGGGATGGGCAGACCCATCGGCGTCCGCGCCGTCCTCGACGACACCGACCACTCCCTGCGCACCCCGGCCGGCTGTACGACCACCCAGCGCACGGCGCTGCCCGTCGAGCCGGCGGCCACGCACGCGTACTGCTGGGACATCGCCGACACCCACGGCTGGCGGGCCGGCGCGGTCACCACCTCGGGGGACGCGGACGACGACGGCCACTGGGGCGAGCACCGGGTGATCCTCTCCGGCTGGACCCGTGCCGCCGGCCGTGCCGACCGGCCCGGCCTCGCCCGGGTCGCCTTCGTCGACGCCGACGACCCGGCGAACCTCACCTACACCTGGGCCCTGCTCGCCGTCCCGGTCGACGGCGGCCGGAACTACCGCGGGCTCACCTCCGCCGTCTCCGGAATGACCTGGTACCAGGGCAAGCTGCTGGTCACCACCGCCGACGGCCTCTACGTCTACGACCTGCACCGCGTCCAGCGGGCCACCGTCGACAGCGGCCGGGTCGGCAAGGTGCGCGGCGGCTGGTCGGCCTACGGCGCCCGGTATGTACTGCCCGCCATCGGCTCGTACCAGTCGGCGAAGAGGGCCGCCCGCCCCTCGGCGATCTCCCTCGACCGCAGTTCCGCGCCGGACACCCTGGTCGCGAGCGAGCGGGTCCCGGCGGACAGCGGCCGGCAGACCCGGCTGTGGCGGTACGCGTTCAGCAGCAACCCGACCCGCGCCGGACTGCTCGCCACCGACGCCGCCGGGCAGGCGACCGCGACCGAGGCGTACGCGACGAAGACGACCGGCGTCAGTGGTGTCCTGTCGTACGGCTCCGAGTGGTATCTGGACCGCGCGGCGGACGCCGGGACCGGGCACGGCACTCTGTGGCGGCAGAACAGTCGGGACGCGAAGGCCACCGAGTGCGGCACGGACGGTTCCACCAGTTGCTGGAGCGGTCGGGCCGGCTCGCTGTCCTACTGGGAGGAGACCGGCGAGGTCTGGTCCCAGTCCGGACAGATGCTGTACGCGCTGCCGCTGAGCTCGATCGACCGCTCGCTGGGGTAGATCGCGATCGACAGGGCCGTGGGGCGGATGGTTCCCTGACGGGCATGACGAACATCCCCGTGACCACCTGGTCCCTGGAGCAGACCGCCCCGACCGACCTCCTCCCGGCCGCCGCGCCGGAGGGGGACGTACGGATCGTCCGCTCCGAGGTGCCCTCCCCCGAGTTCAGCCGGTTCCTGTACGCGTCCGTCGGCGGCGACATCCTCTGGATCGACCGGCTGGGCTGGACGTACGAGCAGTGGGAGCAGCATCTGGGGCGGCCGGGTGTCGAGACGTGGGTGGCGTACGACCGCGGCACGCCGGCCGGGTACGTGGAGCTGGACCCGCAGGACGACGGAGTCGTCGAGATCGTTTACTTCGGGCTGATCCCCGCCTTCCGGGGCCGCCGGATCGGCGGACACCTGCTGTCGTACGGCGCCGCCCGCGCCTGGGACCTCGCGGGCCGATGGCCGGGGGTGGCCGAGACGAAGCGGGTCTGGCTGCATACATGCAGCCTGGACGGGGAGCACGCCATGGACAACTATCTGCGCCGGGGCTTCAAGCTCTTCGACACCAAGGTCGAGGAGGAGACGCAGGTCGCCGCGCCCGGTCCATGGCCCGGCGCATACCGCGCCTGACCTGCGCGGACAAGGCTCCGTGCGAGCTGTGTGATCGACGACACTCTCGTCTCACTCTTCGAGACAAGGGTGTCCGCATGATGGACGAAGCTGGACTGTGTCCAGATTACCGTGACACGCTTTCGTCATGTCTGGAACTGGAATTGCCTTGGTGAGTCGGCGGCACGTCGACCTCGGCCGCATGTCCAGCGCCATCTGTCCGGCGAGCTGACGTGCCCTTGGCGGCCTCCGGCCGCGAGCACAGCACCGCCGACATCTGCAGACATCCCTCTCCTCCTGCGCAATGACGCGCACGTATGCCCATGCGCCCGAACGCGCAGGTCAGAGCCGATTTCCCGCCTGTCCCGAAGGACGTAATCACCATGGCCGCCAACCCGCAGAACCCTGCCGCCGCGACTCCCCGCCGCAAGGTGAGCCGTCACCGCGGTGAGGGTCAGTGGGCCGCGGGACACCACACCCCGCTGAACGGCAACGAGCAGTTCAAGAAGGACGACGACGGTCTCAATGTGCGGACACGCATTGAGACGATCTACTCGAAGCGGGGCTTCGACTCCATCGACCCCAACGACCTGCGCGGCCGTATGCGCTGGTGGGGCCTGTACACCCAGCGCAAGCCCGGGATCGACGGCGGCAAGACCGCGATCCTGGAGCCGGAGGAACTGGACGACAAGTACTTCATGCTGCGGGTGCGGATCGACGGCGGACGCCTCACCACCCGGCAGCTGCGCGTGATCGGCGAGATCTCGCAGGAGTTCGCGCGCGGCAGCGCGGACATCACCGACCGGCAGAACATCCAGCTGCACTGGATCCGCATCGAGGACGTGCCGGAGATCTGGAACCGCCTGGAGGCGGTCGGGCTGTCCACCACCGAGGCCTGCGGCGACTGCCCGCGGGTGGTCATCGGCTCGCCGGTCGCCGGGATCGCCGAGGACGAGATCATCGACGGCACCTCGGCCATCGACGAGATCCACGACCGCTACATCGGCAGCAAGGAGTTCTCCAACCTGCCGCGCAAGTTCAAGACGGCGATCTCGGGCTCGCCGCTCCTGGACGTGGTCCACGAGATCAACGACATCGCGTTCGTCGGCGTCGAGCACCCCCAGCACGGCCCCGGCTTCGACCTGTGGGTCGGCGGCGGCCTGTCCACCAACCCCAAGCTCGGCGTCCGGCTCGGCGCCTGGGTGCCGCTGGACGAGGTGCCGGAGGTGTGGGCCGGTGTGGTCGGCATCTTCCGCGACTGGGGCTACCGTCGCCTGCGCACCCGCGCCCGTCTGAAGTTCCTCGTCGCCGACTGGGGTGCGGAGAAGTTCCGCCAGGTCCTGGAGGACGACTACCTGAAGCGCAAGCTCGTCGACGGCCCCGCGCCCGCCGAACCCGCGGGCCGCTGGCGCGACCACGTCGGTGTGCACCGGCAGAAGGACGGCCGTTTCTACGTCGGTTTCGCCCCGCGCGTCGGCCGCGTCGACGGCGCCACGCTGACGAAGATCGCCGAGGTCGCGGAGGCCCACGGCTCGGGCCGGGTCCGGACCACCGTCGAGCAGAAGATGATCGTCCTCGACGTCGAGGAGGCGCAGGTCGAGCCGCTGGTCGAGGCGCTGGAGGCGCTGGACCTGACGGCCAAGCCGTCCCCGTTCCGGCGCGGCACCATGGCCTGCACGGGCATCGAGTACTGCAAGCTCGCCATCGTCGAGACCAAGCAGCGCGGTGCCACGCTGATCGACGAACTGGAGCGCCGGATCCCGGAGTTCGACGAGCCGATCACCATCAACATCAACGGCTGCCCGAACGCCTGCGCCCGTATCCAGGTGGCGGACATCGGTCTCAAGGGCCAGCTGGTCCTCGACGACCAGGGCGAGCAGGTCGAGGGCTACCAGGTGCACCTCGGCGGTGCGCTCGGCCTGGAAGCCGGTTTCGGCCGCAAGGTGCGTGGCCTGAAGGTCACCGCCGAGGAGCTGCCGGACTACGTCGAGCGTGTGCTGAAGCGGTTCCAGGACGAGCGCGAGGATGGCGAGCGCTTCGCCGCCTGGGCCTCGCGCGCCTCCGAGGAGGCCCTCTCATGACCGAGCGGGCCGCCCCCTTCTACTGCCCCTACTGCGGCGACGAGGACCTCCGTCCCAGCGAGGAAGGGCACGGCGCGTGGGAATGCGCGGCGTGCAACCGGGCTTTTCAGCTGAAGTTCCTCGGGCTGCTCGCCCGGGGCCTTCAGCACTCCGAAGCAGGGGGAGACCAGATATGACCGCGGTGAAGGAAGAAGAGCGGACGACCGAGGATCTCAAGGCGCTCGCCGAGCAGGCGGGAAAGGACCTTGAGAACGCTTCCGCGCTGGAGATCCTCCAGTGGGCGGCGGAAACCTTCGGAAAGCGGTTCTGCGTGACGTCCTCCATGGAGGACGCGGTGGTCGCCCACCTCGCCTCCCGGGCCATGCCCGGCGTGGATGTCGTGTTCCTCGACACCGGTTACCACTTCCCGGAGACCATCGGCACCCGTGACGCGGTCGAGGCCGTGATGGACGTCAACGTCATCACACTCACCCCGCGCCAGACGGTCGCCGAGCAGGACGCGGAGTACGGCCCCAAGCTGCACGACCGCGACCCCGACCTGTGCTGCAAGCTGCGCAAGGTCCAGCCGCTGGAGCAGGGCCTGAAGAGCTATGTCGCCTGGGCGACGGGGCTGCGCCGTGACGAGTCCCCGACCCGGGCGAACACCCCGGTCGTCGGCTGGGACGAGAAGCGGCAGAAGGTCAAGATCTCCCCGATCGCCCGCTGGACACAGGACGACGTGGACACGTACGTGGCCGAACACGGCGTGCTGACCAACCCGTTGCTGATGGACGGCTACGCCTCCGTCGGCTGCGCCCCCTGCACCCGCCGCGTCCTGGAGGGCGAGGACGCGCGTGCCGGCCGCTGGGCGGGCAGCGCCAAGACCGAGTGCGGACTGCACGGATGACCACGACCGGGATTTCGACGAACCAGGAGATTTCAGTGACGACCGGAGCCACCGTCTGGCTCACGGGTCTGCCGAGTGCCGGCAAGACCACCATCGCGTACGAGCTGGCCGGCCGGCTGCGCGAGGAGGGCCACCGCGTCGAGGTGCTCGACGGCGACGAGATCCGCGAGTTCATCTCGGCGGGCCTCGGCTTCAGCCGCGAGGACCGGCACACGAACGTGCAGCGCATCGGTTTCCTCGCCCAGTTGCTGGCCCGAAACGGCGTCAAGGCCCTGGTCCCGGTCATCGCGCCCTATGCCGACAGCCGCGAGGCGGTGCGCAAGCGCCACCAGGAGGGTGGCGCGGCCTACATCGAGGTGCATGTGGCGACCCCGGTCGAGGTGTGCTCCGTACGCGACGTGAAGGGTCTGTACGCCAAGCAGGCGGCCGGTGAGCTGTCCGGGCTGACGGGTGTCGACGACCCGTACGAGGCGCCCGAGTCGCCCGACCTGCGCATCGAGTCGCAGCACCAGACCGTCCAGGAGTCCGCGGCCGCGGTCCACACGCTGCTCACCGAGAGGGGACTGGTATGACGACGACCGTCGCCAAGGCGGCCGAGGGTACGGACGCCCCGTACGCCCTCTCGCACCTGGACGCGCTGGAGTCCGAGGCCGTCCACATCTTCCGTGAGGTGGCGGGTGAGTTCGAGCGGCCGGTGATTCTCTTCTCCGGCGGCAAGGACTCCATCGTCATGCTGCACCTGGCGCTGAAGGCCTTCGCCCCCGCAGCGGTGCCGTTCTCGCTGCTCCACGTGGACACCGGGCACAACTTCCCCGAGGTCCTGGAGTACCGGGACCGCGCGGTGGCCAAGCATGGGCTGCG